>NZ_DAIOIA010000016.1:0-18223 GCF_036744435.1 Propioniciclava sp.
TCGCCATCCATGCCGAGGTGAATGCGCTGCTGTTCTCGACCCGTGACACGTCGGGGGCCAGCGCCTATATCACCGATCAGCCGTGTCCGGGGTGCCGGAAAGCGCTCGCCGCTGCGGGGATCGTCCGGGCCGTGTGGCCCGAGGGAGTGCTCGACGCGGACGGCCTGCTCGACTGGACCGTGAGCTGAGGCCTCGATGACCAGGCTCGCATCCGATCCGACCCCCGCCAAACAACCGGTTCCCGCACGTCCTCGCCGGGGCTCCGGTTTGGCGCAGGCGGGCTTCCTGGGGTGGACCGACCGGGTCGGCGCGCTCATCACCATGGCGACCAGCCTGGGGGCGCTGGCGTTCGCGGCGGGCCAGCTCAGCCACCTCAACGTGATGTGGCTGTCGATCATCGGCGGGGCGCTGGCCGGGACGAGCGCCCTCATGCCGATCTATGCCTGGGGGCAGCGGGGCGTCAAGGTGCCAGCGATGCTGTTCGCGCTGGCGGTCACCGGGGGCCTGATCACCTGGCCGTTCGCCTGGCAGGGCGGTCCGGCCACCGAGGCGCCCTGGTTCTGGCCGTGCATCGGAGCCGCGGCGGTGGTGCTGTGTATCGGCTGGAACACCGTGGTGGCCATCGTGGCGAGCACGCTCATGTCGGTGGCGTTCATCGTGGTGCGGATCTCGCCGAGCGGCGGCGCGGTGGCCGCGTTCGTGGCGGTCCAAGACGCCCTCCTGGTGGGGGTGCAGCCGCTGTTGATCGTGTTGCTGTTCGCGCACATGAGGCGGCAGGCCGCCCTCGTGGACGCGCGTGTGAACGAGGCGCGGCGGCTGGAGTCGGAGGCGGCGATCCAGACCACCTTGGAGGCGCAGCGCAGCCAGCTCGACGCCGTCATCCACGACCACGTCATGACGACGCTGGTCGGTGCCGCACGCAGCGCAGGCTCGCACGATCCCCACGTCACGGAGCTGGCCAACCACGCGATCGCCCGGCTGCAAGCCCACGTCGTGGGCGACGACGGCGCTGTCTCGTTCGCCCCCATCCACGTCGAGCAGCTCATCGGGGAGGCCGCCTTGGCCACCAGCCCCCTGGTGCGTGTGTCCGGGACGGTGGAGCAGGGGGCCGGCCCGATCCCGGCAGAGGCCGTCAGGGCGCTGGCTCAGGCGACCCGGGAGGCCGTCCTGAACGGCGACAAGCATGCGCGCGCGAACGTGATCGGTGTCACCACCAGCATCGCCGCCGTGGACGGACGCGTCAGCGCCCGGGTCGAGATCGCCGACGATGGGGTCGGCTTCGACACCGCCATGGTGCCTGAACGCAGGCTGGGGATCCGGCTGTCGCTGCGTGAGCGGATGCGCACCTCGGGCGGGGACGCCACCATCTCCAGCGAGCCGGGGGCGGGGACGACCGTGGTGCTCACGTGGGCCTCGGATGAGGTGGACGAGGGGGACGCCTCCGGCAACGCGCTGCCGCCCATCTTCGCCGCGATCACGTTCGGGCCGATGGGGTGGGTGCTCGGTATCAGCGTCCTGGTGAGCGCCATCGGCGGCATGCTGGCTTCCTTCCCGGCGGCCCCCGCAGCCACCTCCGCAGCGGTGGGATGCCTGTTGGCTTCCGCATGGGTGGCGCTGGTGCGGTTCGGGCATCCGTTCACTCGGGTGCGCACCGTCGCCGTGGTGGGCTTGGGTCTGGGGGCGACGGCGTTCGGGCTCCTGGCGTCGTCGGCGCCGTGGTCGATCCATCAGGCGTGGCTGGCGGGCGGGGTGTCCGTCGTGGCCGTTCTGCTGCTGGTCGGCGTCCAGCGGTTCGCTGCATGGCTGCTGGCGGTGACCGGCGCGCTGCTGCTGGTCGTCTCGGCCGTGGTGGCCGAGGTGACGATCTGGCCCGAGTTGGTCATCGCCGCGGAGCCGATCGCGTGGTTGATCGTCGCGGAGATGCTGCTGGCGTGGATGACGCATGTGCAAGGTGACCTGGACGCGGCTCGCAGACAAAGCGAGAGCGCGGCCGCGGCGACCGCCGAGGCGTTCGCCGCTTTGGTGTTGCGCGAGGTGTGGCTTGCGGATATGCGCGAGGAGTTCGGTGGAATGCTGGAGAAACTGCGTGATCCCAGCTATCCGATCACCCAAGTGGACCGGGAGGAATGCCTGGCACTGGAAGGGCGGTTGCGCGATGGCATCAAATCCAGCAACCTGTCGGCTCCGGCATTGTCGGCGGCCGTCATGGCGGCCCGTATGCGGGGTATCGACGTCACCCTCATCGACAACCGAGGCTCCTCGCTCGGCGAGGAGGTGCGTCGCTCCGCTGTCCGGCATCTGGTGGATCTGGTCACCAACGCCACGTCAGGCCGTATTGTGGCGCGTACGGCGCCAGAGGGATATGACGAAGCCGTAACTATCGTGCAGGCGGACGCAAACGGCTCTACGCTGACAAAAGTCCTCAATGACGGAACGATTGTGGTGAGCCAGACATGAATTATGCCCCCGAGATTGTGGTGGCGATCATCGACGACCATGAGGCCATCCGCGTCGGCATGGCCGCTGCGCTGCGGGCCAGCGGTCGGTTCGCGGGCGTGCGCGAGGGGGCAGCGACCGTCGCCGAGTTCCTGGCAGTCGGCTCATCCTCGACCGAGCCGCACATCGCCGATGTGGTGCTCCTGGATCTCAATCTGGGTGACGATTCCGATCCGAAGGAGAACGCCGAGGCGCTGCGCGCTGAGGGCTACCGGGTGCTGGTGTACTCGATCGCCGACAATGTGCGCCTGCTGCGTCGAGCCCTGACGGGCGGCGCGGACGGGGTGTGCCGGAAAGCCGACCCCATCGCCGACACCGTGGAGGCCATCGTGGCCGTGGCGCATGGCCGCCAGGTCATCAGCCAGGAGATCCTGGCCGCCATCGAGGGCGACGCCGGATACGTCGCGGCCGCGCTGGGGCCGCGTGAGCGTGAGGTGCTGAGCCTGTACGCGGCTGGCCTGGAGATCCCCCAGATCGGACGCACTCTCTACATCACCGAGAACTCCGTCAAGGAGTACCTCAAGCGGATCCGCGCCAAGTACACCCAGGTCGACCGTCCGGCCGCCTCCAAGCTGGAGTTGTTCCGGCGTGCCGTCGAAGACGGCATCGTCCCGCCGGTCGAACCGCGGGTGTGAGGCCGGCTGCCCCTCGCCCGGTGGCCTTACAGGCGGCGCAGGAAGTCGGGGTCGTCGTCGGGAGCAAGGGGACGCCCCGGCTCGCCACCGCCGTGGCCGCGGGCCCGAGGACGCCCCGCCAGCAGCCATCCTGCGGCACCCACGCCGGGCAGCAGGAGGATCGCGACGATCCACAGCCAGCGCGGCATCAGCCGCACCCGATCCCTGTCGGCCTGAAACGCCTCGATGAGTGCGTACAGGATGAGGGCGATCAGGGCGATCACGAGGATGACGCGGGGCATGGGACCAATCTACTCAGGGTGCGTGGAAAGATGGGTGGGCCGCACCCGGTGACGTGAGCCAGGTCCGGCGAGTGAGGGGAGCGCTGGTGGCGAGTACGTCCGAATGGGTTGAGGGGGCGCGGCTGCGTACCCTTCCCGCGGCGATCGCGCCCGTCCTGGCAGGGACCGCGGTCGCGGTCGCCCTCCACGGCGGGCAATGGCTCCCCGCGAGCCTGGCCCTCGTGGTCGCCCTCGCCCTGCAGGTGGGGGTGAACTTCGCCAACGACTATTCCGACGGCGTCCGGGGCACCGACGACGACCGGGTCGGGCCGATGCGGCTCGTGGGATCCAAGGCCGCGACACCGGCGGCGGTCAAGCGCGCGGCCTTCGCCGCGTTCGGTGTGGCCGCGGTCGCCGGTCTGATCCTGGTGCTGCTGACCGGCCAGTGGTGGCTTCTCGTGGTCGGTGTCGCCTGCATTCTGGCGGCCTGGTACTACACGGGGGGACGCCGCCCCTACGGCTATGCGGGTCTGGGTGAGGTGTTCGTGTTCGTGTTCTTCGGGCTCGTGGCGACGGTGGGCACCACCTATGTCCAGACGCTGACGGCGCCGCCGCCCGCGTGGGCGGCGGGCGTGTTCGCGGGGGCGCTCGCGTCGGCCGTCCTGGTGACCAACAACCTGCGCGACCGGCGCGGAGATGCGGCGTCCGGCAAGCGGACGCTGGCGGTCCGGCTGGGCGATCGGGGCACCCGGCTGCTGTACGCCGGGCTGATCCTCCTCGGGGCCCTCGGGATCGTGGCCGCAGCCGCGACCACGACGTGGTGGCTGCTCCTGGGGCTGCTCGGCCTGGGCGTGCTGATCCGTCCCGTCATCGCGGTGCTGGGGGGCGCCGACGGTCGGGCCTTGATCCCGGCCCTGAAGACCACCGGGATCGCGGAACTGACGGCGGCGGCGCTGCTGCTCGTCGGGGCGGTGATCGCCGCATGAAGCAGACGTTGCTGATCGGTCCGATGGTGTGGCTGACCGCCGCGCTGTGCGCGGTGTGGGTCGGCGTCGGCGTGGCCAGCTTCCTGATGCTGAGCGCCCCGTCGGGGTTCATCTTCGCCGGGGTGTGCCTGGCCGGTACCACGGCCACGGCCTGGCTGGCGGTGAGCATGGTGGTGCGTCACGGACCCTTCGGGGTGCACCTGCCCGGCCACGGTGAGGTCCAGTGGGGTGATATCGCGTCGATCGAACTGCAGCCCGGGGTCATCAGCGTCCCCGCGGTGAGCGTGCGGCACGGGCGCGCGCTCAGCGAGGTCGAGCTGGGCGGGCTGGCCTGGTTCGGGCGCCGCACGTCGCAGCGGCTCGCGCAGCGTCTCGCCGACGCAGGCGACCTGGGGGAGGTCGTCGAGCGGGGCAAGTCGGCCGCGCCCGGACGACGCGCCGCCGACTGAGGTCAGCCGTCCTCAATCCTGGGTGCGCAGCCAGCGCCGCAGATGCCAGGTGGCGCGCACGTCGTCCTCGTTGTATTCCAGCACCCGGACGCGGGCCCGCTCACGCGCGAGCGCATCGCCGGCATGCACCGCGTCGGCGAACCACGACTGGGAGTTGAGACCGCCCGGATCCTCATCGCGCCAGGCGAAGTCGGCGACCGCGGAGGCCACCACCTTCAAACCGAGCCCGTTCGCGCCGAAGAAGTTCTCCCGCACCACGCTGAACAGATCCACGAAGTGCTCGGCCGCCCAGGCCGCCGCCCAGACCCCGACCCCGCCGAGGTGGCCGGCGAGCCGCCCCAGCCGGACGACCTCGTAGTCGGAGTAGTGATACACGGCCGCGTCGCGCCCGGCAACGAGGTCGGCCAGCCAGGCCATCGCCTCGCCGGCCAGCGCCTGCTCGCCCGCCGCGTCGAGATCCTCGAACGCCGCGAACTGGCGGGCGTAGGAGACTCCGGAGACCCGGTCGTCCACCCAGAACCCCCACAGGTAGACGCGGTCCTCCGCGGACGTCTCGATGTCGACGTCGATCTCCAGTTCGTGTGGCGGGAGCGGCAGCGGCCCAGAGGTCTCCCGCTCCAGTTCGACGCCGGACGCGAGGAGGCGGGCGCGGTGGTGGGCGCGCAGGATCCGGCTCTCGGCGTCCTCCCGGTGACTCACCCGCGGCAGGTAGGCGGGCAGCAGGGTGCCGAGGTCGGCTCCGGCGAGCGCCGTCACCGTGCCGAGCCCCAGGGCACGCAGCGTGGTGACCTCGTGGGAGTCGAGAGGGGATTTGGTGATCCGCACCGTGAGGTCGTCGGGATCGAGGAGGGCGGTGCAGCGTGGACGCCACACGCACCCGCGGCACTCCGAGGTCAGGATCGGGGTGAGCGGAGGGGGATCGCCGGGGGCGGCGCCGAGGGCATCGGACGCCAGGGACACGCGCATCGCGAACTCGGCGTCGTAGCGCCGCAACGTGCTGATCGGTGCAGCCTGCGCCGGGATCGGCGTGGTGTCGGGGTTCGGCGGCACGCGCGGCGCACTGAGATCCAGCCAGGCGATGAGTGGCTGGGGTGCCTGGGCGTCCCACCCGATCTGATCCAACCCCACGACGCCTGCGAAGGGTCGTTCGGCGGCATGGCCGGAGGCCTCCAGCAGCCGCCAGTAGTGGGCCGCCTGGAGGGCGGCGGGCAGCCGGTGCCGCCAGCGATAGCCGCGCCCGGGGACGGCGAGCAGCCGGCGCGGCGCGTCGAGCGTGGTCGCGCTGAGCGGTGGGGACTCCGGTCCGACCGTCTCCAGGACGCGGTGAAACTTGATCTGCACCGGGTGATAGCCGGGGCCGTCGCCGGCCTCGCGGATCAGCGCGGAGGGGCGTCCGGCCCGGTGGCCCGCGTCGTCGCGCGGCAGCACCGGGGCGAGGATGATCGGCGCGCCCGCGCGCATCGCAGCGATGGTGGCGCGCTCGGCGGTCGCCGAGTCGGGCGCGGCAAGGTCGCGCAGGTCCGCCGTCTCGTCGTCGGAGGCCAGCAGCCGGGCGAACACAGCCGCCTCGATGGCGTCCGCGTCGTGGAAGAACGGCGGATCGGGGAGCCGGTCGACCGGAGGTTCGAGGCCGGGGGTGAACCGGTAGACCGTCTTCAGCGGGCAGCTGCGGGCGGCGTAGGCGTCCAGGACGAAGCCCACCCCGACCTCCTAGGCGACCGCCCGGTGAAGCGCCACGATGCCACCGGACAGGTTCTTCCACTCCACGTCGTTCCAGCCCGCGGCGCTCAGCAGGCCGGCCAGCTTTTCCTGGTCCGGCCAGGCGAGGATCGACTCGGCCAGGTAGTCGTAGGCGCGCGGGTTCGACGAGAACGGACGCGCCAGCGCCGGCAGGGTCGCCATGATCCACTCCCGGTAGACCGCGCGGAACGGGGCCCAGGTGGGGGTGGAGAACTCGGCGATCACGATCTTGCCCCCCGGGGCGGTCACCCGGCGCATCTCGCTCAGCGCGGCGGCGGTGTCCTCCACGTTGCGCAGGCCGTAGCTGATGGTGACGGCGTCGAAGGTGTCGTCGGCGAAGGGCAGTTGCAGCGCGTCGGCGTTGACGAAGGGGAGGTCGGGCTGGCGCTTGCGGCCTTCGGCGAGCATGTTGAACGAGAGATCGGCGGGGATGACGAGCGCGCCGGAATCGGCCAGGCGACGCGAGGACGTTCCCGTCCCGGCCGCCAGATCGAGGATCCGCTGCCCCGGGCCTGGCGCGATGCTGCGTTCCAGTTCGCGACGCCAGGCACGTTGCAGCCCACCCGTCATGAGGTCATTCATCAGGTCGTAGCGGCCCGCCACCCCGTCGAACATCTCGGCGACATCGGCGCGCCGTTTGGCGAGCGTGGCTCGGGCATCGAACTTCTGCACCTGATGATCCTGCCAGACTTGGACCATGGCGTCCCGCGCACCCGTGCTCACAGCTACCTCGATTTCCAAGTCCTTTGGGCCTGTTCCCATCGTCTCGGACTTCTCCCTCAGCGTCCGTCCGGGGGAGGCGGTGGCCTTGACGGGGCGCAATGGCGCTGGCAAGTCCACGATCCTGCGCATGCTCATCGGGGCGGTGCGCCCCGACGAGGGGCGGGTCGAGTTCGAGGGGCAGCGGCTCAGCGAAACCAGCGCCGACGTGCGGCGGGGGATGGCGTCGGTGATCGACGATCTGGACTTCTTCCCCGACTTGTCGGTCGTGGAGCACTTGGATCTGCTGGCTCGCGCCCACGGCGTCGCCGATCCCGAGCCGCTCGTGGACGCGGTGCTGGCGGAGGTCGAACTGGTGCCGCAGTCGGGGCAACTCCCGGGAACGCTGAGTTCTGGCCAGCGTCGACGGCTGGCCCTGGCAACGGCCTTCGTGCGTCCGCGCCGGCTGCTGGTGTTGGACGAGCCGGAGCAGCGTCTCGACGTCGAGGGCGTCGCATGGCTCGCCGCCCGGCTGCAGGCGGAGCGCAAGGAGGGCCTGGCGGTGGTGTTCGCGTCGCACGATCCCTACCTGGTCCGGGAGGTCGCCACCCGCGAGGTGCATCTCAGCGGCGGGTCGGGGGGCTCGGGCTCCGACGTCGAGGAGACGGTCGCCTGATGGCCAAGAGCAGCAGGCGGCGCGCGCGCCGCATCGAGCAGGCTCCGGACATCGTCCCTGAGCAGGGGCGCCGCCCCGAACCCGTCGCCGACCCGTACGCCGAGTACGCGCAGCGGGCCTGGGATTTCGCCCCCGCCCCGGTCGAGGGCGGCCAGGCGAGCGAGGCCGCGCTCCAAGGGCTGGTGCGGGAATGGCGGCGCGGCAGAGCCACCCGGACGCTGTGGCAGGTCCTTTCGGACGCCTACATCGCGATCCTCAGCGTCGTCATGATCGGTGCGATGGCCACCAACGTCGTCATCGGCAGCCAGGCCAAGGCGGCGGCCTGCGACACCGCCGCCTGCCTCAACGGCAGGATGCTGGTCCCCTGGGGGATGTACTTCGCGCTGGCCGCGCTGGCGGTGTCGGTGGCGTGCCTGGTGGGGCCGGTGCTGGCCTCTTCCGCCGAGGGGTTCTGGCTTCTCATGGCGCCGGTACGGCGTTCGCCCTTCCTGCGGATGCGGCTCTGGTCGGCGCTCGGGCTGGCGTTCGCGGCCGCAGCCATCGCCATGGCGGCCATCGTCGGCGTGGCGGGGGAGCCGCCCGCGGTGATCGTGGCCTGGACGGTGGCGGCCGCGCTCAGCGTCGCGGGCTTGGTGGCGTGGGCTGCGGTCGAGCAGTCCTACGAGCGCACCGTCGTCTTGCGGGTCGTGCAGGGACTGCTCGCCGCCTGTGCGGCGGGGGTGTTCCTGCTGATGGTGGCCGTGGCGGGTGGCTGGGTGGCGCTCTCGCCGCCCGACGCGCTCGGCCTAGCCCCGTACGCGTTCGCGACGGCGGGCGCGGTCCTGCTCGTGCTCGCGGCCGTGCTGGCCCGGCGTCGGCTGGAGGAGTTCCGCAGCGCCCGGCTGACCAGCGGGGGGTCGCTGGTGGCTGGTCTGCAGGGAGCGATGTTCGGTCTGGACCTGGGCCTGATGCGCGACATCATCGTCGACCGGCGCGCCATCGCCCGCGGGCACGTGCGGCCCGCACGGGGACACTGGTCGGGGGTGTGGGCGCTGGTGTGGCGCGACGCACAGCGTTTGATCCGGTTCCCGCAACCGCTCCTGGGCGTCGCCGCGGCCGCCTTGACCCCGTACGCCTGCGAGGCCGTCGGCTTGGGTCTCCTGGCGCCCTGGCTCTCGGCCATCGCGCTGATGCTGGCCCTGATCCCGACGCTGGGGGCGTTGCGCGTCCTGTCGCGGACGAAGGGCCTGGCGCGGACGCTGCCGTTCTCGACGGGCTCGATCCGCACGGCGCTGTTCGTGATCCCGGGTGTGCTCGCCTTCGTCTGGGCCCTCCTGGTCGCGCCCGCGTTCGCGGGGATCGTCGGCGGGGTGGGCCGCGACGTGCTGCAGGCGTCCACGGTTGCGGTCGCCTGTGGTGCAGCGGGGCTGCTGGGTGCGGTGCGCTGGCAGACGGCCAAGCCGGTGGACTTCGGGGTGCCGATGATGGCGACGGCGGCGGGCGCGATGCCTCCCACGCTGGCCTTGAACCTGCTGCGCGGGTTCGACGTCGCGACCCTGATCGTCGTGCCGGTGCTGCTGAACCAGGACCCCATCTGGTCGCTCGGCCTGGCCCTGGTGGTGGCCCTGTTCCTGCGCTCGGGACTGAACACCGACGAACTGACCGAACAGGCCAAGGAGCAGCGCGAGCAACTGGACACGGAACGCTCCAAACGACCCAATTAGGCAAGCCTGATCTAGCCTAATTATGCGGTTCTGGCTTGGGATTTTGCTGTGTGCCGCGTCAAATGGCGCAACTGGTTTGAACTGCCTAAACTGACGCGAGGCACACCCGTCGTGGGAGTGGACAGAAGGTGGGGATTCGATGACCGAGGAGCGCACGGCGCCGACGGTGGTCGAGTCGGATGTGATCGTCGTGGGGGCCGGTCCCGGAGGCTCGGCAACGGCCAAGTGGCTGGCTGATCGCGGCCTGAACGTCAGCCTGCTGGAGAAGTCGGCCTTCCCACGTGACAAGGTGTGCGGCGACGGGCTGACCCCGCGCGCCACCAAGCAGCTCATCCGGCTCGGCGTCGACGTCTCGACCGACGCCGGCTGGGTGCACAACATCGGGCTGCGTACCTATGCGGGGCGCACGGAGCCGTTCGAGTTCCTGTGGCCCGAGCTGGCCTCCTTCCCCAACTACGGCCTCACGCGCAAACGGGGCGACTTCGACGAGATGCTCGCCCGGCTCGCGGTGAAGGCGGGCGCCACCTTGTACGAGGAGACCAACGCGTCCGAGCCGATCCTCGACGCGGCCTCCGATCGCATCGTCGGCGTCCGGGCGAAGGACGGCCGCGAGTTCCGGGCCCCCATCGTGGTGGCTGCGGACGGCAATTCCAGCCGGATCGCGCTGGCGATGGGCCTGGAGAAGAACAAGTTGCGTCCCATGGGTGTCGCGGCGCGCGCCTACTTCCGCTCTCCCAGCGCCGACAGCGACTTCATCGAGTCCTGTCTGGAGTTGTGGGACGGGGAGCCGGGGGCGTCCAACCTCCTGCCCGGCTACGCGTGGATGTTCCCGCTCGGCGACGGTCTGATCAATGTGGGCCTCGGCACCGTCAACAGCACGGCCACCAGCCAGAAGATGAACGTTCGCAAGCAGCTCCAGACGTGGCTGCACGGCTCCACCCCGCGGCAGTGGGGCCTCAGCCCCGAGAATCAGGTGGGCGAGATCGGCTCGGCCGCCCTGCCGATGAGTTTCAATCGCAAACCGGCCTACACCCGTGGTCTTGTGCTCGTGGGGGACTCCGCGGGCATGGTCAGCCCTTTCAACGGTGAAGGCATCCCTTACGCCATGGAGGCCGCAGAGATGGCCGCCGACGCCATCGCCGACGCTCACGGGCGCGGGTTCGGTTCACGGGCCGCGGAGAAGGCGCTGACCGGCTACCGCTCGCGGCTGGAGGCCGAGTGGGGTGGCTATTACCGGCTCGGGCAGGTCTTCGTGGCCTTGATCGAGCGACCCGAGGTCATGCGTCTGTGTACGCGATACGGTTTGCCCAGGCCCACCTTGATGAAATTCACGATGAAGCTTCTCGCTCACCTGTACGACACCACTGATGGTGACTGGATGGACAAGACCATCACGGCGATGACGAAGGTGGTGCCGTCCGCATGACGCGTCACCAGAAGGGAAGGGTGCGATGAGCCCCTACATTCCGATCCTCGGGGTGCTGTTCTTTTCGGCAGCCTTGCTGGGGGTGATGGTGCTGGCTTCGCTCTTCGTCGGGCCCAAGCGCTACAACAAGAGCAAATACATGCCGTACGAGTGCGGCATCGACCCCACCCCTCGGGCTGCGGGCGGCGGCCGGTTCCCGGTCAAGTACTACATCACCGCCATGATGTTCCTCGTCTTCGACATCGAGATCGCCTTCCTCTACCCCTGGGTGGTCGCCTTCGATCAACTGAGCTTGTTCGCCATCTTCGCCATGATCACCTTCCTCCTGCTGCTGTGCATCGCGTACTTCTACGAGTACAAGCGCGGCGGCATGGAGTGGGACTGACCGGGTAGAAAGGACTCACCGATGGGTATCGAGGACGCACTGCCCGAAGAGGGCATCCTCACCACGACCGTGGAAGCCGTCGCGGGCTGGATGCGACGCACGTCGTTTTGGCCGGCAACGTTCGGCATCGCGTGCTGCGCGATCGAGATGATGAGCTTCGGCACGCCGCGCTTCGACGCCGGACGCTGGGGCCAGGAGGTCTTCCGCGCCTCGCCGCGTCAGGCAGACCTGATGATCATCTCGGGCCGCGTCAGCCAGAAGTTCGCCCCCGTCATGCGGCAGGTCTACGACCAGATGCCGAACCCCAAGTGGGTCATGGCAATGGGCGTCTGCGCCAGCGCCGGCGGCATGTTCAACAACTACGCGATCGTCCAGGGCGGCGACCACATCGTCCCGGTGGACGTCTACGTGCCCGGCTGCCCGCCGCGTCCCGACATGCTGATCGACGGCATGTTCAAGCTGCGCGAGATCGTCTTGAAGGACCCGATGGGCGCCCACCGCGCCAAGGTCCTGGAAGACCTCGAAGAGTTGGCCCTGATCGCCACGCCGACCCTGGAGCAGAAGGGGCTCATGCGATGAGCGACAAGCTGCCCGGCGAGGAGAAGACCATCTCCGACCCCGTCGAGGGTGCGGACTCGGCCCCCGAGGCGGGCCTGGAGCGCGAGGACGCCCAACCCGGCCCGCAGCCCCCGGTCACCCGGCGCGGCATGTGGTCCGATGGCTCGCCCGACACCTCCGGCTACGGCGAGATCGTCCGCGAGTACCTGCCCAAGCGTTACAGCGCCCGCCCGCTGGATGAGGCTGACGAGCGCGTCGTGGCACGCCTGGAGTCGCTGGTGACGGATCCGTTCAGCCATGTGCTGGTGGATCGTGGCGAGCTGACGCTCTTCGTCCCGCGCGAGAAGCTGATCGAGGTCGTCACCGCCCTGCGCGACGACGCCCATCTGCGCTACGAGGGCTGCATGAGCGTGTCGGGGGTCAACTATCCGACCGACGACGGTGCCGAACTGCACTCCGTTTACCACCTGCAGTCCTTCACCCACAATCGTCGCCTCCGCGTCGAGGTGACCTGCCCGGACGCCGACCCGCACATCCCCAGCGTCTGCGCTGTCTACCCCGCCGCCGACTGGCACGAGCGGGAGGCCTGGGACATGTTCGGCATCATCTACGACGACCACCCGTCTTTGACCCGGATCCTGATGCCGGACGACTGGGTCGGCCACCCCCAGCGAAAGGATTACCCGCTGGGCGGCATTCCCGTGGAGTACAAGGGTGCGGTCGTGCCGCCCCCGGATCAGCGGAGGACCTACCGATGAGCGCTACCACCCACGACTACTACGCATCCCCCGGCCAGGAGCCGGCGGACGCGGTCTACACCGCCATGGGCGGGGACTGGGCGGAGATCGCCCAGGAGCAGGCCGAACGCAGCGACGACACCATGGTCATCAACATGGGCCCGCAGCACCCCTCCACCCACGGCGTTCTGCGCCTGGAACTGGAGTGCGACGGCGAGACGGTCACCAAGATCCGTCCGGCCATCGGCTTCCTGCACACCGGCATCGAGAAGACCATGGAGTACCGCACCTGGGTGCAGGGCGGCACGTTCGTAACCCGCATGGACTACGTGGCCCCCCTCTTCAACGAGGCCGCCTACTGCCTCGCGGTGGAGCGCCTGCTCGGCGTCGAGGATCAGATCCCCGAGCGCGCCAACGAATTGCGCGTGTTGACCATGGAGTTGTGTCGGATCGCCTCCCACCTGGTCGCCGTCGGCACCGGCGGCATGGAGATCGGCGCCCTGACGGTCATGACGATCGGCTTCCGCGAGCGCGAGGTGATCCTCGACTTCTTCGAGGCGCTCACCGGGCTTCGCATGAACCACAACTACATCCGGCCCGGCGGTGTCGCGAACGACCTGCCCGAGAACGGGCTGGCCCAGTTGCGCGACGTGATCGCCTGGCTGGAGGACCACCTCCCCGAGTACGCCACGTTCTGCAATGAGAACCCGATCTTCAAGGGTCGCATGATGGGCATCGGCCATCAGGACCTGTCGGCCTGCATGGCGCTCGGCGTCACCGGCCCCGTGCTGCGTTCCACCGGCTACGCCTGGGACCTGCGCAAGCAGCAGCCCTATTGCGGGTACGAGACCTACGACTTCGACGTGTGCGCCTGGCCGGTGCCCGCCGACGGCGAACCGGAGCAGTGGCCCAGCAGCGACGGGTACGCCCGGTTCCGCGTCCGGCTCGACGAGATGTGGGAGTCCCTGAAGATCGTCAAGCAGTGCGCTGACCGGCTCGAGGCGTCCGTCGGGCAGCCCGTCATGGTCGCCGACAAGAAGATCGCCTGGCCCGCCCAGCTTGCCGTCGGACCCGATGGGCAGGGCAACAGCCACGAGCACATCAAGGAGATCATGGGGACCTCGATGGAGGCCCTGATCCACCACTTCAAGCTGGTCACTGAGGGGTTCAAGGTTCCTGCGGGACAGGCTTACGTCCCGATCGAGTCCCCCAAGGGCGAACTCGGCTGCCACGTCGTCTCCGACGGTGGCACCCGGCCCTTCCGCGTTCACATGCGGGACCCAGGGTTCAATCACCTGCAGTCCATCCCGATCCAGTGCGAGGGCGGCATGATCTCGGACGTCGTCGTTGCGGTCGGCTCGCTCGACCCCGTCATGGGAGGTGTTGACCGGTGAGCGGTCACGAGTTCCAGTCGTTCTTCCCCGAGTCCGGTTCGATCGACTACACCGACACCGCCTCGTCGATCACCGACGAGACGATCGCGGAGATGCGCCAGATCGCGGCACGCTACCCCGAGCCGCGTTCGGCGCTGCTGCCGATGCTGCACCTGGTGCAGTCGGTCGATGGCCGGATCTCACCCCGGGGCATCGAGGCCTGCGCCGAGGTGCTGGGCATCTCGACCGCGCAGGTGGCGGGCGTGGCCACGTTCTACACGATGTACGTCCGTAAGCCGGGCGGCAAGCACCACGTGGGGGTGTGCACCACCGCGCTGTGCGCGGTGATGGGCGGCGACATCCTGCTCGATGAGGTCAGCGAGAAGCTCGGCGTCGGCGAGGGGGAGACCACCGCCGACGGCATGTTCACCCTCGAGCGCATCGAATGCAACGCCGCCTGCGACTACGCCCCCGTGATGATGGTCGACTGGGAGTTCATGGACAACATGGACCCGGTCAAGGCCGCCACGATGATCGACGAGTTGGCCGCCGGGCGTCCGGTGCAGTCCACGCGCGGCCCTGTCCTGTCGGGGTGGCGCAACACCGAGCGCATGCTCGCGGGCTTCCCCGACGGACGCGCCGACGAAGGTCCCAGCGCCGGGCCGGCGTCCCTGTTGGGCCTGCAGATCGCCGAGGAGCGGGGTTGGCGCGCGCCGACCTCCGGCGAGATCGCCGCTGAGGTGAAGGAGGAGAACCAGTGACCGACATGCTGACCCCCGTCCTGAGCAAGAACTGGACCCAGGAGCGCTCCTGGAAGATCGCCAACTACGAGCGCACCGGCGGCTACCAGGGCCTGAAGAAGGCGCTGAAGTCCTCCCCGGCCGACATCATCTCTGTGGTGAAGGACTCGGGACTGCGCGGCCGCGGCGGCGCGGGCTTCCCCACCGGCATGAAGTGGAGCTTCGTGCCGAAGGACAACCCGAACCCCAAGTACCTCGTGGTGAACGCCGATGAGTCGGAGCCGGGCACCTGCAAGGACATGCCCCTGCTGATGGCCTCGCCGCACACGCTGGTCGAGGGCGTCATCATCTCCTCCTACGCCATCGGCTGCGCCTACGCCTTCATCTACGTGCGCGGCGAGGTCGCCCACGTGATCCGCCGGCTGCAACAGGCGGTGCGCGAGGCCTACTCGGCCGGCTACGCCGGGAAGAACATCCTGGGCTCGGGCTACGACCTCGAGATCGTGGTGCACGCCGGTGCGGGCGCCTACATCTGCGGCGAGGAGACGGCGTTGCTCGACTCCCTGGAAGGACGCCGCGGGCAGCCCCGGTTGCGTCCTCCGTTCCCCGCGGTGGCAGGCCTGTACGCCTCGCCGACGGTGGTCAACAACGTCGAGACCATCTCCTCGGTTCCCTCGATCGTCCGCGACGGTGCCTCCTGGTTCTCCTCGATGGGCTCGGAGAAGTCCAAGGGCTACACGCTGTACTCGCTGTCGGGCCACGTCGCCCGCCCCGGACAGTTCGAGGCTCCCATGGGCATCACGCTGCGTCAGCTCCTGGAGCTCTCAGGCGGGATCCGGGCCGGTCACGAGCTCAAGTTCTGGACGCCCGGCGGGTCGTCGACCCCGATCCTGACTCCCGCCGACATCGACCTGCCGCTGGATTACGAGGGCATGGCAGGCGCCGGCTCGATGCTGGGCACCAAGGCGCTGCAGATGTTCGACGACACCACCTCGGTGGTCCGCACCACGCTGCGCTGGGTCGAGTTCTACAAGCACGAGTCCTGCGGCAAGTGCACCCCGTGCCGCGAGGGCACCTGGTGGCTGGTCCAGATGCTGCGCGACTTCGAGGCCGGCAAGGCGTCCGAGGGCGACATCGAGAAGATGCTGGACCTGTGCGACAACATCGGCGGCAAGTCGTTCTGCGCGCTGGCCGACGGCGCCGTCGCCTGTGTCACCAGTGCGGTGAAGCACTTCCGTTCCGAGTTCGAGCAGGGCTACCACACGCCGGCCTGGGAGCTGTTCCCCTATGGCCGCAGCGCCCTGTTCGCCGATCAGTCCGAAGGAGCGCACGCATGAGCGTCGAGGCCAAAGCCGGCGAAGTCGTCGCCAGCGACCTGATCAGCGTCTTCATCGACGACACCGAGGTCAAGGTCCCCAAGGGCACCCTGGTGATCCGGGCCGCCGAGATGATCGGGGTCGACATCCCCCGGTTCTGCGATCACCCGCTGCTCGACCCCGTCGGGGCCTGCCGCGAGTGCATGGTCGAGGTGCCCGACATGGGCAACGGGCGCGGGATGCCGAAGCCGCAGGCGTCCTGCACGCTGGAGTGCGCTCCGGGCATGCAGGTCAAGACCCAGGTCAGCTCCGAGAAGGCCGACAAGGCCCAGCGCGGCATCCTGGAACTGCTGCTGATCAACCACCCGCTGGACTGCCCGATCTGCGACAAGGGCGGCGAATGCCCCCTGCAGAACCAGGCGATGTCGCACGGCCGCGGCACCTCCCGCTACGAAGGCGTCAAGCGCACGTTCCCCAAGCCGGTCTCGGTGTCGGCGCAGATCCTGCTCGACCGTGAGCGCTGCGTCCTGTGCGCCCGCTGCACCCGCTTCTCCGAGCAGATCTCCGGCGACCCCTTCATCGCGCTCGTGGAGCGCGGCGCGCTGCAGCAGGTGGGCTTCTACGAGGAGCACCCCTACGACAGCTACTTCTCCGGCAACGTGATCCAGATCTGCCCGGTGGGCGCGCTGACCAGCGCCGACTATCGGTTCCAGGCCCGTCCCTTCGACCTGGTCTCCACGACCACCACCTGTGAGGGGTGTGCGTCGGGCTGTGAACTGCGGGCCGACCACCGGCACTTCCAGGTGAAGCGTCGCCTGGCGGGTAACAAGCCCGAAGTGAACGAGGAGTGGAACTGCGACCGGGGCCGCTTCGGCTTCTACTACGGCCGCCAGGCGGACCGGATCACCACTCCGCTGGTGCGCGAGAACGGCGAGCTTCGGGTCGCCTCCTGGCCCGAGGCCATCGACGCCGCCGTGACGGGCCTGAAGGCTGCCGGGTCGAGCGTGGGCGTCCTCACCGGCGGGCGGCTCACCGTGGAGAACGCCTACGCGTACTCCAAGTTCGCCCGCACCGTCCTGGGTACCAACAACATCGACTTCCGCTCGCGGCAGGCCAGCGACGAGGAAGCCCAGTTCCTGGGCAGCTCGGTTGCTGGCAAGCGGCTGGGTGAGGGCGTCACCTTCACCGACCTGCAGAACGCGACCAAGGTCATCTGCGTGGCGTTCGAACCGGAGGAAGAGAGCGCGATCGCCTTCCTGCGACTCCGCAAGGGAGTCCGCAAGAACAAGCTCAGCGTCGTCAGCGTGGCGCCCTACCTGTCCAACGGGTTCGCCAAGTTGAACGCGGAGCTCATCGCCGCAGTCCCCGGAACCGAGGCCGCTCTCATTCCGGGCCTGGACGCCGACGCCGGCACCGTGATCGTGGTGGGGGAGCGGGCTGCCGGCCTTCCGGGGGCGTTCAGCGCACTCACCGAGCTGGCCGACCGTACCGGCGCCCGGCTCGCGTGGATCCCGCGTCGAGCCGGTGACCGCGGCGCGGTCGAGGCGGGCTGCCTTCCCGGGTTGCTGCCCGGCGGCCGCCCGGTGACCGACGCCGCCGCCCGCGTCGACCTGGCCGCTGCCTGGGGCGCGGAGGTACCCAGCGCGCCGGGCCTCAACGGAACCCAGATTCTCCAGGCCGCCGCCGCGGGAACGCTGCAGGCGCTGGTCGTGGCGGGGCTCCAGCCCACCGACTTCGCCGATGCCCAGGCCACGCGCGACGGCATCGAGCAGGCCGGGTTCGTGGTCAGCCTCGAGTCGCGTCAGTCGGAAGTCACCCAGCGCGCCGACGTCGTGTTCCCGGTCGACCTGATCGAGGAGCAGGCGGGCACGTTCTGGAACTGGGAGCACCGCCCCGGACGCGTCAACCGCGTCATCAAGCGGGTCCCCTCCCCGATGACCGATGTGCGGGCGCTCGCCATGCTGGCCGACGCGCTCGGCTCGGACCTGGGCTTCCGGATCCCCGGCGGCGCCCGGGCGGAGTTCGACGAGTTGGGTGCCTGGGA
>NZ_DAIOIA010000016.1:18233-36862 GCF_036744435.1 Propioniciclava sp.
CCCGCGCCCCGCAGCCGACGGAACCCGCCGCCGCCCAGCCGGCGGCCACCGGCTCGTCGCTGGTGCTCGCCTCGTGGCGGCTGCTGCTGGGCGGGTCGGCCGCCACCGACGGCGCCGCGGCCCTGCTGGAGACGGCCAAGCCCGACGTGGCCCGTCTCAGCCCGGCGACGGCCGCCTCCTTCGGCCTGGCGGCGGGCGATCCCGTCACGCTGAACGCGCGCGGGGGAGCGGTGACGCTGCCGCTGGTGGTCGAGCAGTCCATGGTCGACGGGGTCGTGTGGATCCCCGGAAACCGGAACGGGGCCGGGCTCGGCGAGCTCGACGTCGTCGCCGGTGAAACCGTCGAGGTCAACGGAGGTGCGGCATGACGCCTGCAGACATTTCGATCTTCATGAACGACCCCTGGTGGATCGTCCTGATCAAGGTCGTCGGCGTGGTCGTCCTGCTGCTGACCTGGACGATCTTCAACGTCTGGTACGAGCGCCGGCTGGTCGCCAAGATGCAGCACCGCCTCGGCCCGATCATGAACCCGATCTGGCTCGGTGGCCTTGGTCAGGCCCTGGGCGACGGCCTCAAGCTCATGTTCAAGGAGGACTTCGCCCCGGGGATGGTCGACCGGGTGCTGTTCACCATCGCCCCCATCCTTGCCGGCGTGTGCGCCTTCGGCGCCTGGTCGGTGATGCCGCTGGGCGGCGAGGTCAACATGTTCGGCGTCACGACGCGCCTGCAGGTGACCGACATGCCCGTCTCCGCGCTCCTGCTGCTGGCCATGAGCTCGGTCGCGGTCTACGGCTTCGTCCTGGCCGGCTGGTCCTCCAACTCCCCGTACTCCCTGCTGGGCTCCCTGCGCTCCTCGGCGCAGATGATCAGCTACGAGATCTCGATGGGCCTGAGCTACGTCGCGGTGTTCCTGTACGCGGGCACCATGTCCACCTCGGAGATCGTCGAGGCTCAGGGCCTGCCGCTGTTCGGCGACAATCCGCTGAACCTGCAGCAGTGGTACTGGGCGCTGCTCTTCCCGTCTTTCATCGTGTACGTGATCTCAATGGTCGGTGAGACGAACCGCGCCCCCTTCGACCTGCCCGAGTGCGAGTCCGAGCTGGTCTCCGGTCACCTCACCGAGTACACCGGCTTCCGCTACGCGATCTTCTTCCTCGCCGAATACATCAACATGGCCACGGTGTCCGCGGTCGCAACGACGTTGTTCCTCGGCGGCTACAAGGCGATCTGGCCCCTGAGCATGTTCATCCCCGACACCGGGTACTGGGGCTTCTTGTGGTTCTTCATCAAGGTGCAGTTCCTGATCTCGATCTTCGTGTGGCTGCGCGGCACCCTGCCCCGCCTCCGCTACGACCAGTTCATGGCGCTGGGCTGGAAGTGGCTCATCCCGATCTCGCTGGCGTGGATCATGGTGATCGCCATCATGCGCGGCCTGATGAACCACGGCCTGCTGCAGGGGCCGCTGCTCTACATCCTGATCGGCGTGGTCGCCTGCGGACTGATCGCGGTCGTGTTCCTCGGCGGCGAACGCCCCGAGCCCGTGCCACCGAAACCCGAGGGCCCGTTCGACGCCTTCGCCGGGGGCTACCCGGTGCCCCCGATGCCCGGGCAGACGCTGCCTGAGTTCGCCGGGGTGGTGGCGGGCAGTTCCACCGCAGTCACCGACGAGCAGGGCGTCCTGACGTCCGACGACGAGAGGAAGGGCGACCAGTAATGGGCATCTTCGATGCGTGGGCCGGCTTCGGCGTCACCTTCAGAACCATCTTCCGCAAGACCTTCACGCAGGGCTACCCGATGCCCGGCCAGGAGAAGGTCACCGCTCCGCGCTTCCACGGACGTCACCAGCTCAACCGCTGGCCGGACGGCTTGGAGAAGTGCGTGGGCTGCGAGCTGTGCGCGTGGGCGTGCCCGGCGGACGCGATCTACGTCGAAGGTGCGAACAACACCGACGAGGAGCGCTACTCGCCCGGGGAGCGCTACGGCCGCGTCTACCAGATCAACTATCTGCGCTGCATCCTGTGCGGCCTGTGCATCGAGGCGTGCCCGACCCGGGCGCTCACGATGACCAACGATTTCAAGCTCGCGGACACCAGCCGCGAACTGATGATCTACACCAAGGACCGCCTGCTGGCGCCGCTCCTGCCGGGCATGGAGGAGCCGCCGCACCCGCCGCGGCTGGGCAACGACGAGAAGGACTACTTCCTCGGCCTGCCGCCCACCGGCGTGCCGGACACCCGCACCGGTCCTGTCGACACCGAGGAGGTCGCCTCGTGAGCCCCATGCTCATTCCGCTCGTGACCGGGGCGGAGGTGACGTTCTGGATCGGAGCCCCGCTGGCGGTGCTCGGCGCGCTGGGCCTCGTGTTCAGCCGACGTGCGGTGTATGCCGCCTTGTCGATGGCCGTGTCGATGATCAGCCTCGCCGTGCTGTACGCCTCCCTCGACGCACCGTTCCTCGCGATGACACAGATCATCGTGTACACCGGCGCGGTCATGATGATGTTCCTGTTCGTCATGATGATGGTCGGCGTCGACACCCCCGACTCGGCTGTTGAAACGCTCAAGGCGCAGCGGCCGCTCGCGATCCTGGCCGGCATCGGCCTGGCCGCCCTGCTGATCTTCGCCATCGTCGGTTCGATCACCCAGCCGGCCGTCACCGTGGTCGAGGCCAACGCCCAGTTCGGCGGTAACGCCCAGGGCTTGGCGAACCTGATGTTCGGCCGCTACATCTTCGTCTTCGAGCTCGCCAGCGCGCTGCTGATCACCGCAGCCGTCGGTGCCATGATCCTGGCCCACCGTCAGCGCGTGACGCCGAAGCGCGACCAGCGCGAGCTCGCCGAGGAGCGCATGGCCGACTACGCGACCAAGGGCGAGCACCCCGGCCCGCTGCCGAACTCGGGCGTCTACGCCACCACGAACTCCATCGCGGCACCCGCACTGCTGCCCGACGGATCGATCGCACCGAAGTCGATCAGCCAGACGCTGCTGCTGCGCGGCGCGGTGATCGATCCCATTCCGCTGGCCAAGGTGACCGACCAGACGTTCGCCGCCATCGAGGCCGCCGTGGAAGAAGAGGACGAGTGATGAACCCCGAGAACTACCTCTTCCTCGCCGCGCTGCTGTTCTCGATCGGGTCGATCGGCGTCCTGGTACGCCGCAACGCTCTGGTCGCGTTCATGTGCGTCGAGTTGATGCTGAACGCCTGCAACCTGGCCCTGGTCGCCGGGTCGCAGATCACCGGCGGACTCAACGGCCAGGTGGCGTCCTTCTTCGTGATGGTCGTCGCCGCAGCCGAGGTCGTCGTCGGCCTGGCGATCATCGTTTCGATCTACAAGACGCGCCGCTCGACCTCGGTCGACGACGCCAACCTGCTGAAGCTCTGAGGTGGGCGACGTGATGCTTCTGGAAACCCTCGCCGCACCGGTCGCCGCGACCGGCATGTTCACGCTCGCGTGGACGATGATCGCGGTGCCGGCCGTCATGGCGGGTCTGCTCCTGCTCGGGGGCAAGCTGACCGATCGCTGGGGCCACCTCGCCGGGACTGCAGCCGTGCTGTGGTCCTTCGCGATCGCCGCCTGCCTGTTCGGCGAGCAGCTCATCCGCCCGGCGTCGGAGCGTGCCGTCTCGGCCCACCTGTACACCTGGTTCGGGGTGGGGGAGTGGACCTTCGAGGTCGGCCTGCTGGTCGATCAGCTCTCGATCCTGTTCGCGCTGCTGATCACGGGCGTCGGTTCGCTGATCCACATCTACTCGATCGGCTACATGGCTCACGACGATCGTCGTCGCCGCTTCTTCGCCTACCTGAACCTGTTCATCGCAGCGATGCTGATCCTGGTGCTGGCCGACAACTACATCGTGTTGTTCGTCGGGTGGGAGGGCGTGGGTCTGGCCTCCTACCTGCTGATCAGCTTCTGGCAGCACAAGCCGTCGGCGGCCGCAGCCGGGGTCAAGGCGTTCGTGATGAACCGCGTCGGCGACTTGGGTCTGCTGATGGCGATCAGCACCATGCTCGCCATGTTCGGGTCCTCCTCCTTCACCGACGTGAACGCCGGAGCCCACGAACTGTCACCGCTGTGGGCGACCCTGATCGGTTTCTTCCTGCTGCTCGGCGCCTGCGGCAAGTCGGCCCAGGTACCGCTGCAGGCGTGGCTGCTGGACGCCATGGAGGGCCCCACCCCGGTGTCGGCCCTGATCCACGCGGCGACGATGGTGACGGCCGGCGTGTACCTCGTGGTGCGCAGCCACGCGATCTTCGAGGCAGCCCCGATCGCGCAGACGGCGGTCGTCGTCGTCGGCACGGTGACGCTGCTTGCGGGCGCCTGGATCGGCACGAGCCAAGACGACATCAAGAAGGTGCTCGCGGGCTCGACCATGAGCCAGATCGGATACATGATGCTGGCCGCCGGCATCGGC
Organism: Propioniciclava sp.; assembly: GCF_036744435.1. NCBI lineage: Bacteria > Bacillati > Actinomycetota > Actinomycetes > Propionibacteriales > Propionibacteriaceae > Propioniciclava > Propioniciclava sp. The sequence goes on from NZ_DAIOIA010000016.1 coordinate 22,646, forward strand.
CCGGCCGGGTACGCCTTCGCGATCTTCCACCTCATCACGCACGGCTTCTTCAAGGCCAACATGTTCCTGGGGGCCGGGTCGGTCATGCACGGCATGAACGACGACGTGAACATGCGTCACTTCGGCGGGCTGGCGACTGCGATGCGCGTCACCTTCCTGACGTTCTCCATGGGCTACCTGGCGATCATCGGGTTCCCGTTCTTCGCCGGCTACTTCTCCAAGGACCACATCATCGAGGCGGCGTTCGCCAACAACGTGTTCATCGGGATCTGCGCCCTGCTGGGCGCCGGGGTGACGGCGTTCTACATGACGCGGCTGATGCTGATGACCTTCCTCGGCGAGAAGCGCTGGCGTGAGGGCGTCCACCCGCACGAGTCGCCCAAGACGATGACGGTTCCGCTGATCATCTTGGCGGTGTTCTCGGTGGGCGCGGGCCTGCTGATGAACTGGTGGATCCAGACCTGGCTCGAGCCGGCCGTCGGGAACCACGCTCACGAGGTCAGCTTGATCCCGACGCCGGTCGGATGGGCGACGCTGCTCGTCGTCGCCGCAGGTGTGGCGGCGTCCTGGCTGGTGTTCGGGCGCGGGAGCATCCCGGATGTCGCCCCGGCCACCAAGAACCCGATGACCATCGCCGGTCGCAACGTCTTGTTCGGGGACCAGGTGAACGGATTCCTGTTCACGCAGCCCACCGTCGTCACCGCCAAGGCGATCGACACGGCGGACGTCACGCTCATCGACCGCACGTTCGACGGCGCGGGCCATGCCTTCCAAGGGCTGTCGACGCAGCTGCGACGCTTGCAAACCGGCTACACCCGCAACTACGCCCTCACCATGCTGCTCGGCGTGCTGGTCGTGGGTGCCGTTCTGATCCTCAGTCAGCTGGGCTGAGGGAGGAGTTGACATGACATTCCCTTGGCTCACCTTCCTCGGCCTGCTGCCGATCATCGGTGGCCTGCTCCTGTTCCTGCCGATGGGCAAGGGCGCTGCGCGCATCCTGGGGCTGGTGTTCTCGGTGGCCACGCTGGCCGTCGGGGTCACCGTCGCCGTGCTGCACGGCACGGGCGCCGACCTGAGTGTGGCCGTCCCGTGGATCCGCGCGTTCGGCGCCTGGTGGGCGCTGGGCGTCGACGGCATGGGTCTCGCGATGATCCTGCTGACGGTCGTCCTGACTCCGCTGGTGCTGCTGGCCGAGTGGGAGCCGCCCGCAGGCCGCTGGAGTGCGCAGAGCTTCTTCGCTTTGGTGCTGATCCTCGAGGGGCTGGCGCTGTTCGTCTTCACCTCCACCGATGTGCTGCTCTTCTACCTCTTCTTCGAGGCCACGCTGATCCCCACCTACTTCCTGATCGTCGGGTTCGGTGGTGAGCGCCGCGGCTTTGCGGCCATCAAGTTCCTGCTGTTCAGCCTGGCAGGCGGTCTGATCATGCTCGCCTCGGTGGTCGGCTTGTTCGCCGTCTCCGCGAGCCAGGGGACGCCGTCCTACCTCATCGGCGACCTTGCTGCGCTCCGCATCGACGGGGATCTGGGACGCTGGCTGATGCTCGGCTTCCTGGTGGCCTTCATCATCAAGGCGCCCATGGTGCCGCTGCACACCTGGCTGCCGGACACGGCGGCCCAGTCGACTCCGGGCACGGCAACGCTGCTCGTCGGCGTCCTGGACAAGATCGGCACCTTCGGCATGATCCGGTTCTGCCTGGGGTTGTTCCCGGAGGCATCCGTGTGGGTGGCCCCGTTCATGACCGTCTTCGCGGTGATCTCGATCCTGTGGGGGGCCCTGGCGGCCATCGGCAGCACGAACATGATGCGCATGGTGGCCTACACGTCGGTCAGCCACTTCGGGTTCATGGTGCTGGGCATCTACGCCTTCACCACCACGAGCCAGACCGGTTCGATCTTCTACATGCTCAACCACGGATTCTCCACAGCCGCGCTGTTCCTGATCGTCGGGTTCCTCGCCAAGCGGCGTGGCAGCTACGACATCGACGCCTACGGCGGCGTGCAGAAGGTGGCTCCGGTCGCGGCCGGCGTCCTGCTGCTGGCCGGCCTCTCGGCCCTGTCCCTGCCCGGCATGGCGACCTTCGTGAGCGAGTTCCTGGTCATCGCCGGCAGTTGGACGCGCAACCCGGTCATCACCGTGTTCGCGTTGCCCGGCGTCGTGTTCGCCGCTGTGTACGTGCTGGCGATCCTGTACAAGCGCACCATGACGGGGCCCGTGACCGAGCAGTCGGAGAAGGCCTTCACCGGCCGGGACCTGACGGGAATCGAGAAGGCCGTGATGGTGCCGATCATCGCGATGCTGCTGTTCTTCGGCTTCGTCCCGCAGCCTGCGGTGTCGATGGTCGAGCCCACCGCCAAGGCGACCATGGAGTACGTCGGTGTGACCGATCCCGCTCCGGTCGTGAAGGGAGCCAAGTAGATGTCGTCGTATCTCATGCCGGTCCTGGAGATGGCGGCGCCCACCCTGGAGTGGCGTGCGCTGGCTCCGGTGCTGCTCGTGTTCGCGGCGGCCTGCCTGGGCATCCTGCTGGAGGCCGTCCTCCCTCGGCACCTGCGTTTCGTGGCGCAGATCAGCCTCGTCATCGCCACCGTCGTGGCATCGCTGGCGTTCCTGGTGATCAACTGGCACGCCGGGTACGCCGGGCGTCTCGCCATGGGTTCCATCACGCTGGACGGTCCCAGCTACTTCGCCTGGGGCGCCTTGCTCGTGTTCGGCGTCCTGGCGTTCATGGTGTTCGGTGAGCGCACCCTGAACGGCGGCGCCACCACGTTCGCCGCGTCGGCGGCCTCCGTGCCGGGATCCGCCGATGAGGCGGAGTCCTCGGCGGCACGCCACGAGCACACGGAAGTCTTCCCGCTGGGCATGTTCGCCCTCACCGGGATGATGGTCTTCGCCTCGGCGTCCGACCTGCTGACCCTGTTCGTGGCCTTGGAGGTGTTCTCGCTTCCGCTGTACCTGCTCAGCGGCATGGCGCGTCGCCGTCGGCTGCTGTCGCAGGAAGCGGCCCTGAAGTACTTCCTGCTCGGCGCGTTCTCCTCGGCGTTCATGCTGTTCGGCATCGCCATGCTCTACGTGTTCTCCGGATCGTTCGACCTGCGCGTGATCCATGCGGCTGTGGGCGGCGCCGTCGGCAGCCCGGGTCTGATCTTCATCGGCCTGGCCTTCATCGCGGTCGGGCTGCTGTTCAAGACCGGCGTCGTCCCGTTCCACAACTGGACCCCCGACGTCTACATGGGCGCCCCGACCCCGGTCACGGGATTCATGGCGATCTGCACCAAGTTCGCGGCCGTGGTCGCGCTCATGCGGGTCTTCTTCGTGGCGCTGGACGGCATGCGCTGGACGTGGCAGCCCATCTTTGCGGTGCTCGCCATCGCCACCATGGCAGTCGGCATCATCGGGGCCCTCACCCAGTCCGACATCAAGCGCCTGTTGGCCTACAGCTCGATCGCCCACGCGGGCTTCGTGCTCACCGCGATCGTCGGGGCCAACCAGCAGGTCGCCGCCGGGCAGGCCTCCTCGGCCTCCGCAGTGTTCTTCTACCTCGCCGCGTACGGCTTCGCCACGATCGGCGCGTTCGCGATCGTGACCCTGGTCCGCAATCAGGCGGGTGAAGACAACACCATCGCTGGTTGGTCCGGCCTGGTGTCGAAGAACCCGTGGGTCGCAGGCCTGTTCGCCGTGTTCATGCTCAGCTTCGCGGGCATCCCCCTGACCGGCGGCTTCATCGGCAAGTGGGCCGTGTTCACCTCCGCCTGGCAGGGCGGCTACTGGTGGCTGGTCGTGGTGGCGGTGCTGAGCTCGCTGGTGGCCGCGTACTTCTACCTGCGGGTCGTCGTGGTCATGTTCGCCGGCGCGCCGGCGCAGGGCACCTTCGTGGGCCATGCCAGCGCCTGGACGTGGATCCCGATCATCGTCGGCGCGGCGGGCACGCTGTGGCTCGGTCTCCTTCCCGATTCGGTCATGCAACTGGCGGCGTTCGCGGGCGGCTTCCTGCGGTGACGTCGGTGACCCACGCAGACGCAGACTTCGAGGCGTTCGTCCGGCGACGGATCGACGCCATCGAGGGCCGTCTCACACAGACAGCTGCGGCACAGACCGCGTTCACCTCGGACGCCGCCCAGCACCTGCTGGCTGCAGGCGGGAAGCGTTTCCGGCCACTGCTGGTGGTGCTGGCGTCCCAGCTGTACCCAGGTGCCGACGAGTCCGCCATCGACCGGGCCGCGATCGTGATGGAGCTCACCCACGTGGCGAGCCTGTACCACGACGACGTCATGGACGAGGCGGACGTGCGCCGCGGCGTCCCGTCGGCGAACAGCCGGTGGGGCAACACGGTCGCGATCATGGTGGGCGACTTCCTGTTCGCCCGCGCCTCCTCGACCGTGGCCACGCTCGGCACCGAGTACGTGATGCTGCAGGCCGAGACCTTCGCCCGGCTCGTGCAGGGCCAGATCGCGGAGACGCGCGGGCTGACCGAGGGCGAAGACCCGTTGCGGCACTACCTGGACGTCATCGCCGACAAGACGGGGTCGCTCATCGCCGCGTCCACCGTCTTCGGCGGCATGGTGTGCGGGGCGCCACAGGACGTACTGGCGGCGCTGGCGGCCTACGGCGAGGAGATCGGGCTGGTCTTCCAGCTGAGCGACGACCTGCTGGACATCGCCTCCGACGACTCGGGCAAGACCCCGGGCACGGACCTGCGCGAAGGCGTCCCGACGCTGCCGGTGCTCCTGCTGAGGGCGTCGGCCACAGCCGAAGACGCCCGGCTCCTGGAGTTGACGTCGAGGCCCCTGCACGAGGAAGCGGAGGTCGCCGAGGCGCTGACGTTGCTGCGCGCTCACCCTGTCATGGATGAGGCGCGAGCCGAGGTGGCGCGTCGTGCCGAACTGGCTCGTGGCTACCTCTCGGTGCTGCCCGCGGGGTCGGCGCGCGACGCCTTGTCGGCGCTGTGCGACCAGGTCGCGTTCCGTTCGGCCTGACCGTCCGCGCCGGACAGGGCAGGGCGGACGCCTGAGAGAGGCGGACGCGGCGGGCGCGTACTCGGGACGCCTGCCTGCGCGGCAGGAGGGCCGGTAGCCTCGGCCCATGCTGGACTACCGCCACCGCAGTGCCCTCGAAACCGCGCGTCGCGTACGAGCAGGGGAGACGACCGCCGCCGCAGTGCTCGCCGAGGCGCTGGACGCCGCGCGGGCCGATGCCGCCCTGGGTGCGTTCGCCACCCTGACACCCGAGTTCGCCGCCGAGCAGGCGGCCAGCGTCGACGGGGCGCTCGCCCGTGGTGAGCGGCTCGGCCCGCTGGCGGGCGTCCCGGTTCCGATCAAGGACCTCGCCGAGGTGGCGGGGCTGCCGTTCGAGGCCGGCTCCGCGGTGTTGCGCGGCACCATCGCCCAGAGCACCGACGCGGTGGCACAACGCCTGATCGACGCGGGCAGCCTCACCGTCGGCAAGACCGCCACTCCCGAGTTCGGCTTTCCGCCCTACACCGAGCCTGCCGGACGCCCGCCCGCCGTGACGCCGTGGGATCGCAGCCGCGGCGCCGGCGGATCCAGCGGGGGAGCGGCCGCCGCGGTGGCTGCCGGGATCGTGCCGCTGGCGCACGCCTCCGATGGGGGCGGCAGCATCCGCATCCCGGCCGCCAGTTGCGGTCTCGTCGGGCACAAGCCGTCGCGCGGGCTGGTGAGCACGGCCCCCAGCCGGGTCAGCGGCCCCGGCCTGGTGAGCGACGGGGTGCTGAGTCGCACCGTGGCCGACACGGCGTTGGGTCTGGACGTGCTGGCCCCCGGACGCGGGTTCCTGGCCGGCCTGGAGCACGCGCCGACCCGGCTGCGCATCGGGGTGACGGTCACGCCGATCATCTCCGACACCGCGCAGGTGCATCCGGCCGCGGTCGCCGCGGTCGAGCAGGTCGCCGGCTGGCTGGAGGAGCTGGGGCACGAACTCGTGGACGCGCCGCGGGCCTTTCCCGCCAGCCGGTGGGGGGCTTTCGATGCCCTGTGGACCACGGGCGCGGCCGGACTGCCGCTCCCACCCGAGGCCGAACCGGCGCTGATGCCGCTCACCCGCTGGCTGCGCGAACGCGGACGCGGCGTCACGGGTGTGGAGTACGCCGCCGCGCTCGCGGAGATCCAGCGGATCGAGTGGGAGGTGGAGAGCCAGTGGGCGGGCCTGGACGCCGTCCTGACGCCGACGCTCGCCCAACCCCCCGCGAAGGTCGGCTCGATCCGCGACGACGCCGACCCGGCCGGTGACTTCGCGGCCCAGATCGACTACACGCCGTGGACCAGCGTCGCCAACCTCACGGGCCGCCCGTCGATCAGCCTCCCGCTGGTGCGCGCCGACGTCGACGGCGTGATCCTGCCGATCGGCGTCATGCTCACCGGCGTCCGAGGGCGCGACGCCGTCCTGCTCGGGCTGGCGGCCGCCTTGGAGGCGGCCCACCCGTGGCCCCTCACACCCCCACGGGGGCGCTGACGGGCGTGATGCTGAGTCGGCGCGGCCCGACCTTCTCGGCCTGGATGCGTCCGGCGTTCTTGTGCGCGGTCGCCACCATCAGCTTGATCCGGTTGAGCTGGTTGACCTCCGAGGCGCCCGGGTCGTAGTCGATGGAGACCACATTGGCTTCGGGGTAGAGGCGGCGCAGTTCGCGGAACACGCCCTTGCCGACGACGTGGTTGGGCAGGCAGGCGAACGGCTGGGCGACGATGATGTTGGGGCAGCCGTCCTCGATCAGCTCCATCATCTCCCCGACGAGCAGCCAGCCCTCCCCGGCGCTGGTGCCCAGCGAGATGACCGATTCCGCGCGGCGCGCGATGTCGGCCAGCGGCTGGGACACGGTGAACTCGCGGCGCGCCTTGGCGAGCGCGCGCCGCGCGGGACGCTGGTACTGCTCGATCAGCCAGGCGACGCCTTGCTGCAGCTTGACGCCGGTGGTGCTGCCGACACCCAGGTTGTCCAGGCGCCAGCCCGCGGTGTGCAACTGCATCATGAAGAACGGCAGCAGATCCGGCAGGACGGCCTCGCAGCCCTCGGCCTCGATGGTGCGCACCGCGTCGTTGTTGGCATCGGGCTGGAACTTCACCAGGATCTCCCCGACGAGGCCGACGCGGGGGCGGCGCGGCTCGTCACGGAGCGCCAGGTGGTCGAACTCGGCCACGATGTGGTCGATCAGCCACCGGTACGTCACCCGGCGGTTCAGGGTGTCGGACCAGCCGCCGGTGGTGAAGAACTCCGACGCCGCGGCGTCCCAGTGCCGATACAGCGCGTCCGCCGACCCGGGAACCGCCTCGTAGGGGCGGGTGCGCAGCAGCACGTTCTGCAGCACGTCGCCGACGACGATCGCCTGGATCGCCTTGTGGATCATGGTGGGCGTCAGCTTGAAGCCGGGGCTCTCTTCTAGGCCCTGGGCGCTGATCGCCAGCACCGGAACCTGGGCGAAACCGGCGTCGGCCAGGCCCTTGCGGAGCATGCCCGCGTAGTTGGTGGCCCGGCACATGCCGCCGGTCTGGGTGATCGCCACCGAGCTGTTGTCGGGGTCGGCCCCGCCGGTGAGGAACGCGTTGATGAGCTGGCCGACCACCATGATCGCCGGGTAGCAGACGTCGTTGTTGACGTAGCGCAGCCCGACCTCGACGTCTTCGCGGGAGGCGTGTTCGAGGAGCTTGACGTCGTAGCCGACCCGCCGCAGCACCGGGACGATGAGCCGGAAGTGGATGGGGGCCATCTGCGGCGCGTACAGCGTGTGGGTGCGCTTGGCCTCTTTGGTGAAGACCGCGTGCCCACCCTCCTTGGCCGCGGCGTCGTAGGTCAGCACCTCCGCCGAGGAGGGACGCCGCTCGGCGGTGGCGGCCTTCAGGGACCGCAACCGGATCGTGGCGGCGCCCAGGTTGGACACCTCGTCGATCTTCAAGGCGGTGTAGACGTCCCCGGCCGCCTCCAGGATCTCTTGGACCTGGTCGGTGGTGACGGCGTCCAGGCCGCACCCGAACGAGTTGAGCTGGACGAGTTGCAACTCCGGCTCGGTCCGGACCCGGGCCGCGGCCTCGTACAAGCGGCTGTGGTAGGTCCACTGGTCACGGACGCGCAGCGGACGCTCCAGGCGTGGCGCGTCGGCGACGGCGTCCTCGGTCAGGACGACCATGCCGAGCTGGTTGATCATCTCGGGGATACCGTGGTGGACTTCTGGATCCACGTGGTAGGGCCGCCCGGCCAGCACGATGCCCTTGCGGTCGTGCTCGGCCATGTACTCCAGGGCGCGGCGGCCCTCGGCGAGGACGTCGTCCTTGTAGGCGGCGTCCTCGGCGAACCCGGCCGCGACGGCCTCCTGAGCCTCGGCCAGCGTGACGCCCTCGCTCTCGAAGATCTCCACGAGCCGTTCGGCGAGCTTGGCCGGGTCTGCGAGGCTGACGAACGGGTCCAGGAACTTCACCCCGGGTTCGCGCAGCCGGTCGACGTTCTTGGCCAGCACCTGCGGGTAGAACGCGACGACCGGGCAGTTGAAGTTGTGGTCGGACGCCTCGAAGGTGGGCTGCTCCAGGCTGACGCACGGGTAGAAGATCGTGGTGACGCCCCGGTCCAGCAGCCATTCGATGTGTCCGTGGGCCAGCTTCGCCGGGTAGCAGACGTTTTCGGAGGGGATGGTCTCCATGCCGTCGGTGAACAGCTCGTGGTTGGAGCGGCCCGACAGCATCACCTTGAACCCCAGGTGGGTCAGGATCGTGAACCACAGTGGGTAGTTCTCGTACATGTTGAGGACCCGGGGGATGCCGATGGCGCCGCGGGTGGCCTTCGCGTCGGTGAGCCGCCGGTAGGCGAACAGCCGCCGGTACTTGAAGTCGTACAGGTTGGGGATCTCGCTGCGCTGCGGCTTGGCCTCCAGCGAGGCGCCGCGCTCGCAGCGGTTGCCGGAGACGTGGCGGCTGCCGTCGGGGAAGCTGCTGACCGTCAGGCCGCAGTGGTTTTGGCACAGCTTGCAGGTGCGGCGCTCGACCTCGACCTGGAAGTCGTCGAGTTCGTCCAGCTCGATCAGGGAGCTGACCTGGTCGGGTTCCCAGGAGCGCTGGGCGGTCAGCGCGGCCCCGTAGGCGCCCATCAGTCCCGCGATGTCGGGGCGGACGACCTCGCGTCCGGTGAGGAGCTCGAAGGCTCGCAGGACGGCGTCGTTGAGGAACGTGCCGCCCTGGACGACGACCTTGTCGCCGAGCGCGTCGGCGTCGCGGAGCTTGATGACCTTGTAGAGCGCGTTGCGGACGACCGAGTAGGACAGCCCGGCGGCGATGTCGCCGACGGAGGCGCCTTCCTTCTGGGCCTGTTTGACCGAGCTGTTCATGAACACGGTGCACCGCGACCCGAGATCGACCGGGGTCTCGGCTTGCAGGGCCTTCTGGGCGAACGAGCGGACGTCGGTGCCCATGGTCTCGGCGAACGTCTGCAGGAAGGAGCCGCAGCCCGAGCTGCAGGCCTCGTTGACGGCGATCGAGTCCAGGGCGCCGCCGCGCACCCGCAGGTACTTCATGTCCTGTCCGCCGATGTCGATGACGCTGGTGACGCCGGGCGCGATCGCCTCGGCGGCGCGGTAGTGCGCCATGGTCTCGATCTCGCCCTGGTCGACCCGCAGGGCGGCCTGGACGAGGCCTTCCCCGTAGCCGGTGACGCAGCAGCGCGCCAGGTAGGCGTCGGCGGGCAGCGCCTCGCGGACCTCCTTGACGATCCCGAGCGCAGCCTTGACGGGGTCGCCGCCGTTGCCCGCGTAGTGACGGTGCACGATGGCGCCGTCGGCGGTCATGACGACGGACTTGATGGTGGTGGAGCCGGCGTCCAGGCCCCAGAACAGCGGGCCGGACGCGGTGGCCAGGTCGCCGGTCGGAATGGTCTCGGCGGCGTGCCGGGTGGTGAAGGCGTCCCGCTCGGCCTCGTCGGCGAACAAGGGTCGCAGGGTCGCGGTCAGGCTGGTGGCCTCCCCGGCGCCCGCGTCCAGCCCGGCGATGAGCGCCTCCAAGGTGGTGGGGTCGCCGTCGGCGAGCAGGGCGGCGCCGCGGGCGACGTAGAGCTGAGCGTCGGGCGGGGTGGTGAAGCTGGCGACCTGGTCGGCCAGGGTCCGCTCGTAGGCGGCGCGCAACTGCGGCAGGAAGTGCAGCGGGCCGCCGAGGAAGACGAGGTTGCCGCGGATGGGGCGCCCGCAGGCCAGCCCGGAGATGGTCTGGGTGGCGACCGCCTGGAACACCGACGCCGCGAGGTCGGTGTGCGCGGCGCCTTGGTTGAGCAGCGGCTGGATGTCGGACTTGGCGAAGACGCCGCAGCGCGACGCGATGGGGTACAGGGTTGCGTACCGGGAGGCGAGCTCATCCAGGCCGGACGCGTCGGTGCCGAGCAGGGTGGCCATCTGGTCGATGAACGCGCCCGTCCCGCCCGCGCAGGTGCCGTTCATCCGCTGCTCGGGGGTGGGCTTGAGGTAGGTGATCTTGGCGTCCTCGCCGCCCAGCTCGATGACGACATCGGCGTCGGGGTGGAACTGCTCGACGGCTTCAGTACCGGCGATCACCTCCTGGACGAAGCTGGCGCCCATCATGGAGGCGACCTGCAGGCCGCCCGACCCGGTGACGGCCGCGCGGACCGGCACGCCCGCCCAGCGTTCGGCGATCTCGGCGAGCAGACGCCGGACTTCGCCTCGCGCGTCGGCGTGATGGCGGCGATAATCGGAGAAGGCCACGTGGTCGGCGTCCAGGAGGACGGCCTTGACCGTCGTCGAACCGATGTCGAGACCGAGGCTGAGGGGGTGGTGCGTCATGAGACCTCCGTTAGAACGATCGTTCTAGTTACTACAGAGCGTAGTGCTTTTCGGCTGAGAAGGGGAGGGTGTCCGCGCATGCGATCCACCAAGCGTGACGAGATCGTGGCGGCCGCCACCGACCTGATTCGCAGCGACGGGGTCCGGGCGGCGTCGATCGCGAAGATCATCGCGGCGTCCGGGAGTTCGGCGGGCAGCGTCTACCACCACTTCGAGAACAAGAACGACATCGTGCTCGCGGTCGCGCGTGGGGCGCTCGTCGAGCCCTTGGAGGCGGCGCTGGCCGCCCACGAGGACGAGGCCCTCGCGCCGGGAGCGTTGCTGCGGCTCATGGCCGGAGCCGTCCTGGACGGCACGCTGCACTCCTCGCTGATCGTCCAGCTGTGGGCCGGTGCCGCCGACGAGCCCCAGTTGGCGCTGATCATCCGCGATCAGATGGAGGGCGTCCGTGCGCGCACCACCGGCGGACTGGCCGCGTATCTCCGCGCGCAGGGCGTCGTGGATGCCGAGGGTCGGGCCACGATCATCGCCATGCTGACGATGGGGCAGATGATGGGCATGCTGGCCCAGCGCACCCTGCTCGCCGAGTTCGACGTGGAGGCCTACCTCGATTCGGCCGCCACGATGCTGGACGCGACCGCGGGGGCCTGACCCGCCGGGGCGGTGTCGGCGGCCAGGCGGCGCTCCACGTGGCGGCTCGCGGCCATGACCAACTCGGCGATCCGAGGCACCTCCACCGCGGCGAATCGGGAAGCCAGGTAGGCCACGGACAACGAGCCGAGCGGGTGCCCCGAGGGGTCGAGGACCGGTGCTGCGATGCTGGCCGAGTGCGCCACCCGCTCCGACGTGGTCGTAGCCCACCCGCGCTCCCGGATGAGGGCGAGTCGCGCCCGGATCTCGGCCACGTCGACCATGGTGGTGGGGGTGTAGCGGCGTACCGGGACGGAGAGCGCCAGGTCGATGTCGTCCGGCGGCAGGAAGGCCAAGATGCTCTGGCCGCTCGCGCCGTGTGCGAGGGGGTAGGTGTCGCCGACACGGATCGAGATCCTGATGTGCTGGGAGGACTCGACCTGATCGATGTAGATCCGCTCGTGCCCGACCCGCTCGACCAGGGTGGTCGTCTCGCCGGTGAGCTGCCCCAGATGTGCGATGGCGGGAGATCCTGCCCACAGCAGCCGATCGCGCCGTGACTCCACGGCGGCCAAGGCGTGTGCGGCGGGTCCGAGCGCGTACTGGCGTCGCTGGGCGTCGTACTTGACCAGGCCGCTGCCGGCGAGGGTCTGCAGGATGCGATGCACCACCGCCTTGCCCAGGGCCAGGTCGCGCGCCAGCGAGGAGACCCCCTTCCACTCGTCGCCTCTCCCGAGCGCGAGGAGCACCTCAGCGACCCGATGTGTGGTGGAGGCCGGCGTCGGCGCGTCGGTCATGGCGCCCCTTTCGGTGGATTTGTTCCTACAAGCGGAACAATACAGCCTCTCAGGGTGCCTGTAACAGGACGTTTACGCGGACGTAACTACACACGACAAGCGGAAACCTTAGGTTCATCTCCACCGGGGGACGTGATTCTGAAAGTCATCGTTCCGATAAGTGGAACAACATCCTGAGGAGTCTTCGTGAATCGAAAGCTATCGCGATGGGTGGTCGCCGGAGCGGCCGCCCTCGCCATGACCCTGTCGGCCTGTTCAGGCTCGGCCTTCAACTCCACCACCGAGACGGCCGGCGGCTCCGCCTCGGCCGCCAGCGAGATCATGATCGGGGCCCTCCACCCGCTCACCGGATCCAATGCGGCCGACGGTCAGCAGATGGCGAACGCGGCCAAGCTCGCCGTCGACGCCGTCAACGCGGCGGGTGGCATCAGCTCGATGGGCGGGGCCAAGCTCGCCCTCACCTCCGCCGACACCCAGGGCAGCCCCGAGGTGGGGCAAAGCGAGGCGACCCGCCTCATCGAGGAGGGCGCCGTCGCGCTCGTGGGAACCTTCCAGAGCGGCACCAGCGCCAACGTCGCCTCGGTGGCCGAGCGTAATCAGGTGCCCTTCGTCATGGACGTCTCCGCCCTCGACGAGATCCTGGCACAGGGCTACACCTACTCCTTCCGGCTGCAGCCGAACGCCAGCCTGATGGGCACCCAGGGCGCACAGGCGCTCGACGCCATGGCGAAGGCCTCCGGGACGCCGCTCACGAAGGTCGCCTTCATGTACGAGCAGGGCAACTTCGGTGGCGCCGCCTACGCGGGCTTCAAGGAGGCCGCCGACGCCGCAGGCATCGCGCTCGACCCCGTCATCAGCTACGACCCGGCCGCGGTCAGCGACATGACGACGCAGATCCAGCAAGTTGCCGCGTCCGGGGCCGACGTCTTGGCCGTGGCCGGCTACTACCGCGACAGCCTGCTGATCTCGCAGGCGATCGACATCGTCAAGCCGAACCTCAAGGCGGTCTACGGCGTCGCCAACGGCGCCTACGACCAGGCGAGCTTCATCAAGGACGCGCCGAATGGGGGCGAGGGGTACTTCGACGCGAACTACCACTGGGACGTCACCAACCCCGATTCGAAGGCCCTCGCCGACCTGTACGAGAAGACCTTCGGCCAGCCGATCCGCACCTCCGCCGTCCTCACCTACGACGCCGTCTGGGTGATCGCCGAGGCACTGGAGGCGTCCGGCTCCACCGAATCGGCTGCACTCCGCAGCGCCATCGCAGCCAGCACCTATCAGCCGCTGGTCGTGAGCAACGGGCCGGTCTCCTTCGACACGACCGGCCAGAACACCAACGCGGCGATCGTCGTCATGCAGATCCAAGACGGCGCGGTGCGGCAGGTCTACCCGGACGCCGTCGCCGAGGCGCCCGTCCGCTTCCCCGCCTGAGGTCGCCACGGGGGCTCCCGCACCAGGGGAGCCCCCGCCGGACCCGCCCGCACCCAATCTTTCGAAGGAACAACCTGGTCATGAGTGTTCAGGCACCGGCCGAAGCAACGGCCCCACCACGCGCCCCCCGGCTCTCGGGCAACCTGCGCGTCATCCTCGTCACGATCGGCGCCCTGGTGCTCGCCGCACTGGTCGCCCTGGCGCGCACAGGCAGCCCCGTCGTCCTGACCCAAGCCCTCGTCACGGGCATCCTCACCGGCGGCATCTACAGCCTGGTCGCCATGGGCCTGACCCTGATCTACGGGGTGCTGCACATCATCAACTTCGCCAACGGGGCGATGGTGGCGCTGGCGCTCTACCTCACCCTCGTCTGCGTCGACGCCGGGATGCACCCCTACGTCGCCTTGGTGATCGTGATGCCGGCGATGTTCTGCATCGGGGCCCTGCTCCAGGCGGGCCTGCTGAACCCCGTGATGCGGGCGCCCATCCAGATCCAGCTCCTGATCACCATCGGGGTCGCCCTCGCGGTCGAGAACATCCTGCTGCTGGTCTTCGGTCCCAACCCGCGCTCGGTCACC
>NZ_DAIOIA010000017.1:0-36619 GCF_036744435.1 Propioniciclava sp.
TGGCCGACTATCGGCCGGGCTGGGCTGCCTGGCTCCAGGCCGGGGGAGCGCTCGCCCTGGCCAACCTGCGCGGGGGCGGGGAATACGGCACCTCCTGGTACGACCAGGGGCGGTTGGACGCGAAGCAGAACGTGTTCGACGACGCGATCGCCGTCGCCGAGGACCTCATCCACGCCGGCACAACCACGGCGGCCCAGTTAGCCGTCCACGGCCGCTCGAACGGGGGTCTGCTGGTCGGGGCACTCCTGACGCAGCGGCCTGACCTGTTCGCCGCAGCCTTGCCCAGCGTCGGCGTCCTGGATCTGCTGCGCTTCCACCGGTTCACCATCGGGGCGGCCTGGATCAGCGACTACGGCGACCCGGACACCCCGGAAGGCTTCGCGACTGCGTACGCATATTCGCCGCTGCATCGGGTCTCGCCCGGCGTGCGGTATCCGGCGACGCTGGTCTCCACCGCGGACCACGATGACCGGGTGGTGCCGCTGCACAGCTACAAGTTCGCCGCAGCGCTCCAGGCCGCCCAAGCCGGGGCGGCGCCGGTGCTGTTGCGGGTGGACACCGCCGCCGGTCATGGCGCGGGTAAGCCCACCGCCCAGATCTCCGCCGAGTGGGCCGACGTGCTCACCTTCGCCGCCGAACACACCGGGCTGCGGCCTGAGGAACCCGGCCGCTGATCGCGCCTGGGAGCAAGGCCCCATCGGCCCCTAGAATAGAATGCCGATGTCTGCCACCACACCCACGCTCACCTTCGACCCGTCCCTGCCGATCAGCGGGGCCGTCGAGGAGATCAGCGCCGCCCTGGCGGCGCATCAGGTGATCGTGGTGGCGGGGGAGACCGGCTCCGGCAAGACCACCCAGTTGCCGAAGATCGCGTTGGCGGCGGGTCGGACGAGGATCGCCCACACCCAGCCGCGGCGGATCGCGGCCCGTTCGGTCGCCACCCGGATCGCGCACGAGATGGGGGTCGACCTGGGCGGGGTCGTCGGCTATCAGGTGCGATTCACCCGCCAGGTCGGCAGGCAGACCGCACTCACGCTGATGACCGACGGGATCCTGCTCGCTCAGATCGCCCACGACCGGGATCTACGCGGCTACGACACGATCATCATCGACGAGGCCCACGAGCGATCACTCAACATCGACTTCCTGCTCGGCTATCTCAAACAGCTGCTGCCGCGACGCCCCGACCTGAAGGTCATCATCACCTCGGCGACGATCGACACCGCGCGGTTCAGCGCTCACTTCGACGACGCCCCCGTGATCGAGGTGTCGGGTCGCACGTTTCCGGTCGAACTGCTGTATGAACCGCTGGCCGGGCCTGATGATCTGGTCGAGGGGATAGCGCGGGCCGTGACGCAACTCCACGCCCTGGGCGACGGTGACATCTTGGTGTTCTGCTCCGGGGAGCGCGACATTCGCGACGCCGCCGACGCGATCACCGCCCTCAAACTGCCCCACACCGAGGTGCTGCCGTTGTACGCCCGGTTGTCGGCGGCGGAGCAGGACAAGGTGTTCACGCAGCACTCCGGCATGCGGGTCGTGCTGGCCACCAACGTCGCCGAGACGTCGTTGACCGTCCCCGGGATTCGCTCGGTGGTCGATCCGGGGCTGGCACGGATCAGCCGGTACTCGGCGCGCACCAAGGTGCAGCGACTGCCCATCGAGGAGATTTCTCAGGCTTCGGCGAACCAGCGCGCGGGGCGGTGCGGTCGTATCGGGCCAGGGATCGCGATCCGGCTCTACAGCGAGGATGACTTCGCCGCCCGCCCGGAGTTCACCGAACCGGAGATCCTGCGCACCAACCTGGCCAGCGTCATCCTGCAGATGGCCGACGCGAAGCTCGGGCCCATCGAGGAGTTCCCGTTCGTGGAGCCGCCCGACCGCAGCCAGGTGCGTGACGGCCTGCGGCTGCTGCGCGAACTGGGTGCCCTGGAGGAGTCCGATACCCACGGCTCGTCCGGTCAGCGGCTGACGACGACCGGACGCCTGCTCGCCCGGCTGCCCGTCGACCCGCGGCTGGGCCGCATGCTGGTGGAGGCCTCCCGGCGCGACGTCTCGGACGTCATGGTGCCCATCGTGGCCGCCCTCGCGATCCCCGATGTGCGCGAACGCCCGACCGAGCACCAGGCCGAGGCCGACGCGTCGCATCGACGCTTCTGGCTGCCAGTGGACACGGAGGGGAAGGAACGCGACGCCTCCGATCTGGCTGCCACCTGGCGGCTGTGGCGCTACCTACGTGGACAGCAGAAGGAACTGTCCGGCAACGCCTTCCGGCGGATGTGCCGCGATGAGTACCTGCACTTCCTCCGATTCCGCGAATGGCAGGACCTCACGACCCAACTCCGCGACATCAGCAAGGAGCTCCACCTGGGTCGGGGCGATGGCCCGCGACGGGGGCACGCGGTGGGCACCGGCTCCGAGCCGGACTGGGACGCCGTCCACACGGCGGCGCTGGCTGGCCTGCTGTCGCACGTCGGGCTCAAGGAGACGGCACGCGAACCGGCGGCCCCCGCACGGCGTGGTCGCCGCCCGTTGGCCGAGTACCGGGCGGCTCGCGGTGCACGGTACGCGATCCAGCCGGGCTCGGCGGCCGCGAAGGCCGAACCTCCGTTGGTCACCACGGTCGAACTGGTCGAGACGAGCCGGTTATGGGCGCGCACCGTGGCGCCCATCTCCGCAGACATGGTCGAAGAGGTCGGCGCCCACCTGCTCGTCCACCAGTACGGCGAGCCACACTGGTCGGCGTCCCGCGGACAGGCCGTGGCCGAGGAGCGCGTCCTGCTGCTGGGGGTGCCGATCGTCGCGGGCCGGACGATCGGCTACTCCCGCGTCGATCCGGTGGTCGCCAGGGAGATCTTCCTGCGCTCGGCACTCGTCGAGGGCGACTGGCGGACCCGTCACCACTTCTTCGCCCGCAATCAGCGGGCCCGGGCCGAGGCCGAGGAACTCGAGGAGCGCACCCGTCGGCGCGACATCGCCGCCGACGACGACGCCATCTACGCCTTCTACGACCGGCGCGTGCCGTCGAGCATCACCTCAGTCGCCGCCTTCGACCGGTGGTGGCGCGACAAGCGCCGCGAGGACGACCGCTTCCTCGACTTCCGGGTCGACGACCTGATCGAGGACCTGTCGTCGCTGGACGTCAGCGAGTTCCCCGACTCGTGGAGCGTCGGACCGGCCGAACTGCCCGTCACGTATGCCTTCGATCCGGGAGCCGGTCGCGACGGCGTCAGCGTCGAGGTCGACGTCAGCGTGTTGAACCAGGTCGAGGACGCGCCGTTCACCTGGCAGGTACCCGGGTTGCGCGCCGAACTTGCGACCGAACTCATCCGTGCGCTGCCCAAGAGCGTCCGCATCCGCTTCGTCCCGGCCCCGGACTGGGCCCGGCGCGCCCTGGTCTGGCTGGAGGGACGAGCCGAATGGGATCAGCGCCCGTTCCCCGACGCTTTCGCGGCCGCATTGGGAGCCTTGTCGGGGGAGCCGGTGCCCGCGTCGTTGTTCTCGCTGGCTGCGCTGCCCGAGCATCTGCGTGTGCGCTACGTCATCACCGACGGCCCTCGAACACTGGCTGAGGGGAAGGACTACGACTCGTTGCGCCGAGCCCACGCCCCTCAGCTGAGCCGGCACCTCAACGCCGACGCCGCCGGGCTGGCGCACGCCGGCGCCACCACCTGGGTCTTCGGGAGACTCCCCGCGACCGCGGAGGTGGCCCGCCGCGGCACCCCGCTGGTCGGCTATCCGGCCCTCGTGGATGAGGGCGACAAGGTTGGGGTCAAGGTCGCCAACACGGTGGAGCAGGCCACGCGCTGGCAGGCGCTGGGGCTTCGACGGCTGATCGCGGTGGACAGTCCCGACCCGACTCGTTCGGTGTTCTCCCGGCTGTCCAACACCGACAAGATCGCCCTGTCGTCGGGGCCATACGCCTCGGTGCAGGCGCTGCTGGCGGACGCCCGCCTGCGCGCCATCGCCGACCAGCTCGCTGCGCACCGCATCGATCCCGACGCGGTGCGCGATCCCGCAGCCTACGTCGCCGCCAAGGACGCCGTCCGACCCGACGTGGCCGACCGGATGCAGGCAGTGACCAAGCTGGCGGCGTCGATCCTGGCGCGCGCCTCGGCGATCCGGGCCGCGGTGGGCAACCAGGCGGGCCCGAGCGCCGCGGATGCCCGGGCGCAACTCGACAACCTCGTGTTCCCCGGCTTCGTCGCCGCCACCCCGGAGCCCCACTTCACTCGGATCGACCGCTACCTGCACGCCCTGCAGGTCCGGGTGGACGGTTGGCAGTCCCATCCGGCACGCGAACGCCAGCACATGGACACGATCAGCGCGCTCGAGGAGGGGTACGACGCGGCGATCGCGCACTACCCGGTGGGCGAACTCCCCGCCGACGCCGTCGAGGTCGGCTGGTTGCTGGAGGAGTTGCGGGTCAGCCTGTTCGCCCAGTCCTTGGGGACGGCGCAGTCCGTGTCGGCCAAGCGGGTGCGGGCCGCTATCGCGGCGTTGAGCCGGTCGGGGTCCGGCTACAGTGGCGGGCATGGCTGAGGGGGATCTGTACGCGGTTGATCCGGCGGTGCGGGCGAGTGTGCTCGGTACCCGGCCGATCCTGGTGCACCTTCTCGAGGGCTACATCGACGCGGGCCAAGTGGGGCATCAGGTGCGGGAGGCCCTTGAGGGCCTGGGCCCGCTGGAGCCGTTGGCACGGTTCGACCACGACGCGCTGCATGACTATCGCTCACGCCGCCCGCAGATGATCTTCGACCAGAACACCTGGCTGGAGATGGACGACCCCGACCTGGTGTTGTCGCGGGCCACCGACGCGGAGGGCCGGGCCTTCCTGCTGCTCACCGGTCCGGAACCCGATATGCGCTGGCGCGCAACTTTGTCAGCGGTGCTGGATCTTGCAGAGGACCTCGGTGCCTCCGAACTCGTGACCGTGCACGGGATCCCGATGGCGGTGCCGCACACCCGCCCCACGTTGGTCACCGGTCATGCCACGGACCCAGACCGCGCGCCCGGGAACCCGGTGTGGATCGACCGGGTGACGGTGCCGGGCAGCTTCTCCGCTGCCTTGGAGTTCCTGGCTGGCCGCCGGGGCCTGTTCGCACGGGGGTTCGTGGCGCACGTGCCGCACTACCTCGCCGCGGGCACCTACGCCCCGGCAGCCCTCGCCGTTTTGGAGCGGATCCGCGAGGCCACCGGACTGGCGCTCCCGCCAGGTGATCTCGCTGCGCGTTCCCTATCGACCCTGGCTCAACTGGAGGGTGAGGTGTCCGGCGACGGTGAACTTGGCCCTCTTGTCACCGCGCTGGAGGAACAGTACGACGACCTGGTGGCCGGCGGCGGCCGTTCGGTGCCGTCCGCCGATGAGATCGGTGCGGCGATCGAGCGCTTCTTGGCCGAGCACGACGACGAAGGGGATCCGGGTGGATCACATTGATCAGGTCCTCGACCTCCTGAACGTCGCGCGCGTGGCGCCCGACGTCTTCGTAGGCGAGAACCCGGACACCGATCTTCAGCGCGTCTTCGGCGGGCAGGTGATGGGGCAGGCCCTGCACGCCATGTACGCCACGATGGAGGAGGATCGGCTGGCGCACTCCATGAAGAGCTACTTCGTGCGTCCCGGGACGACGTCGGCCCCCATCCAGTACACCGTCGCGCGGACGCGGGACGGAGGCTCGTTCTCCTCCCGCAACGTGGTGGCGTCGCAAGGCGGGCAGGACATCTTCGTGATGTCCGCGTCCTTCAAGGTCGCCGAAGATGGTCTGGAGCACGCGACAGCGGCCCCCGCAGGCGTGCCGGAACCTGCCGCCTGCCCGCCGCTGTCGACGGTGCTGGGCGCCCTGTCGCCGCGCACCGCTGAGGTCTGGGAACGCGAGTGGGCCTCGTTGGACACGCGCTACATCCGCGGGACCGAGGACGCCGGAGGGGAGGATCCGCGGCTGCAGATCTGGTTCCGGGCGGTGGGGGAGATGCCGGAGGATCCGCGGCTGCACCAGATGGTGCTCGCCTATGCCTCCGACCTGACACTGCTGGCGGTCAGCACGCTGGCCCATCCGGAAGCATTCGGATCCCCCCGCCTGCAGATGGCGACCATCGATCACTCGATGTGGTTCCACCGGCCCATCCGCGCCGACCGTTGGGTGCTGTATGACCAGGTATCTCCGGACGCCAACAACGCCCTCGGCTTCTCGATGGGCTCATTGTTCGCCCACGACGGCACCTTGGGCGCTCATGCCGTGCAGGAGGGGCTGATCCGGATGGCGGACGCGCGTCCCCGCAACGGCCTGGTGTGAGAAGACGCGCGACGGGGCCGGATCCGAGGATCCGGCCCCGTCGCTATCTGAAGGGTGAGTGCGTGAAGCCCGGGTTGCGCCGTGGTGCCTGTCAGGCTGCGATCTGGGTGGTGCGCAGCTTCGCGATGGCCTGACGTTCGATCTGCCGCACCCGCTCCGCCGTGATGCCCCACACGCTGGCGATGTCGGCGAGCTTCGCCTGGCGGCCATCCATCAAGCCGTACCGGCGACGGACGACGTCGGCCGAGCGCGGATCGAGGTTGCCCAGCATGTCATCGAGCCGGGCACGATCCTCGGCATCCAGCACGACCTCGTCGGGGCCGGGCGTGGTGTCGCGGGCGAGCAGATCGCCCAAGGCCGTGTCGCCGTCTTCCTCCACGGGGGCGTCCAGCGACACGTGGTCGCGGGCGAGACGGAGCAGTTCGACGACTCGTTCCTCTTCGAGGTCCAGTTCATCGGCGATCTCGATGATCTCCGGCTCCCGGCCGAGCTTGCGCTCGAGGTTGCGGCGGGTGGCGGAGACCTGGTTGATCTGCTCGGCGACGTGGACGGGAAGCCGAACGATGCGGCTCTGCTGGGCGATGCCGCGGCTGATGGACTGCCGCACCCACCAGGTGGCGTAGGTGGAGAACTTGAAGCCCTTGGTGTAGTCGAACTTCTCCACGGCCCGGATGAGGCCGGTGTTTCCCTCCTGAACCAGGTCGAGCAGCGGCATCTGGGAGCGTCCGTACTTGCGCGCCACCGACACGACGAGGCGCAGGTTCGCGGTGATGAACTGCTTCATCGCGCGGCGTCCCTCGTCGGCCAGCGTCTCAAGTTCCTCGGGCGTGGCTTTGACGGCCTTGCGCCCGCCACGCTCCTTGAGCGTCAGTTGCCCGGCGAGGATGCCCTCGGCGTACAGACCGGCCTCGATGCGGCGGGCGAGCATCACTTCCTCTTCCGCGCTCAGCAGCGGCGTCTTGGCGATGCCGTCGAGGTAGAGGCCGACGGAATCCTTCCCGTCGATACCTTCGGAAGAGCGAATGCGGTGTGCGCTGGAGATCATGCGTCGTCCTTTCGTTCGTCACCCAGTACAACGCGAAAGATCTCGGATTTGTTCGCTCGTCCCCCTCAACGGGCCTTCAGCACCCCCCAAGCCTCCCGAATCGAGACCGTGGTCGTACGCCCATGTCCTCCCCTGTCGGGATGCCCGGCGCCGCGCTTCGATGCCCCTGTGCCGCGAGACCGCGCGGCGGGGCAAAGGTCAGGCGTCGATGCCGACCTGGTGCAAGAGCCACGCCAGTTGGAAGGCCCGCTCCTTCCAGGCCTTGTAACGGCCAGACACCCCGCCGTGCCCGGCCACCATCTCCGTCTTCAGCAGGATGGGGCGATCGGCGGGGTTGGTGACGGTGTCACGCAGCCGAGCCGTCCACTTGGCGGGTTCGGTCACCTCGACCCGGGTGTCGTTCAGGCTGGTCGTGATGAGGAGCGCCGGGTAGGGAACAGGCCGCACGTTCTCGTAGGGCGAGTAGCCCTTCATCGTGGCGTAGATATCCGGATCCGCGAGCGGATTGCCCCATTCCTCCCATTCCATGACGGTGAGCGGAAGATCGGGGTTCAGGATGGTGGTGAGGGGGTCGACGAAGGGCACCACCGCGTGCACCGCACGGAACAGGTCAGGGGCCAGGTTCACGGCGGCGCCCATGAGCAGACCGCCCGCAGAGCCGCCTTCGGCCATCAGCCGGTCCGCAGCGACATGGCCGTCGGCGATGAGCAGCCGACCTGCTTCGACGAAGTCGCTGAACGTGTTCGGCTTGGTCAACTCCTTGCCACCTTCGTACCAGGGGCGCCCCAGTTCGCCCCCTCCGCGCACGTGAGCGATCGCGAACACGACACCACGATCCAGCAGACTGAGCCGGCTCATGGCGAAGTAGGGCATGGTCGGAACCTCGTAGGCGCCGTATCCATAGAGGAGACCCGGCGCGCTGCCGTCCACCGGGGTGTCGCGACGCCGCACCAACGACACCGGGATGCGGGTTCCGTCCAGACCGGTCGCCCACAGCCGTTCGCTGACGTAGGCGTCGGGGTCGTACGGGCCGCGCGTCGGGTCGTCGAGGACGGGGGTGCGCTTCAGCAGCCGCCGATCACCCGTGTCGAGGCGGTACTCCCAGACCGACGGGGGAGTCACCAGGGACTCATAGCTGAACCGGAAGCGATCGGTGTCGAAGTCGGGGGCCTCCTCCGCGCCGACGTCGTAGAGCACTTCGTCGAACTGAAGCTCGAGGGTCTGACCCACGTTCCCGGCGGAATCCCGGGACAAGACGAGGACACCGGGCAGTCCGTCGGTGCGGTGCTCGACGACGATGGCGCGCTCGTAGACACTGACGCCCGTCAGACGACGGCGGGGATCCTCGGGGAGGACCAGTTCCCACTCCGCGCGCGAGGTCGCGGAGAACGGAGCCCGGCTGAGCGCGAACTGGGGGGCCTCGGCATTGTGGAGGATCCAGAGCCCGTCGGGGGCCACCTCGACCGAGTAGTCGACACCCTGTTCCCGGTCGGCGACCACTCGGGGGGTGGCCGTCGGGTCGGCGGCCGGGAGCAGGGACACTTCGCTGGTGAGCTTCGAGGAGGACTCGATGAGGACCCACCGGTGATCGCGGGAGTCGTCGACGCCGATCCAGAAGCGCTCATCGGGCTCCTCGGCCACGAGCGCGTCCGGTTCGTCGCCCAGGAGGTGGTGGCGCCACACCTGGTGGGGACGCCACGCGTCGTCCACGCGGGTGTAGAAGATCCAGTCGGCTCCGGCCCAGGCCCCGCCGGCGCCGATCCCGGAGATGGGGCCGTCGAGGGTTTCACCGGTGGCCAGATCGGTGATCCACAGGTCATAACGCTCGTCCCCTGAGGTGTCCAGCGAGTAGGCCAGGCGACGCCCGTCGGGGGAGACCTGGGCCAGACCCATGGAGAAGAAGGCGTGCCCCTCGGCCAGAGCCTGGGCGTCCAGCACGAGTTCCTCGCCCGCCGGGGCGGTGGTCACGTCCGGGATGGCATCGCGCGACGTGGCGGGAAGGCGATAGCTGCGGGGGTAGTCGAGACCCTCGGTGGTCCGCGAGTAGTACCAGTAGCTGGTGCCATCGGTGTGGGTGACATGGGTCGGCACCGACAGGTCGGTCTGCTTCGTCCGCGCCTTCAGTTCTTCGTAGATGGCCTCGGTGACCCCGTCGAGCCCGGCGGTCTCCTGATCGGTGTAGGCGTTCTCCGCCTCCAGGTACGCGATCAGTTCCGGATCGGCCTTGTCGGCCATCCAGTGATAAGGATCGAGGACCGCGTCACCATGGACGGTGCGCGTGTACGGGCGCTGCGGCGCGTCCGGGGCGGTGAGCTTGGATTCGGGCACGCCTTTCAGCGTAGCCGGGGTCTGAGAGACCGCAGGGCCGTGTACCACGACGGTCTGAGCCGGTCACCCATTTGGGTACGACCACAGGCCGTGGAAGAATGGCTATGCGCCGACCATTGACAAGTCCCGGGTCGGTCACGCCCAGGAGAGGTCCCCACGTGACTCCACGAAGCAGCGCCAGCGGCGCGTCCACCACCGCCAAGACCACCACGCGGTCCCGCGCGAAGGCAACCGAGTCGGAGGCGACCGAGGGCACCACCCCGCGCACCCGCAAGGCGCCGGCCGCCAAGCCTGCGGCACGTGGCCGGTCCAAGGCGAAGGCAGCCGAGCCCACCGTGGCCGACATGCTGCAGTCGGGCGTCACCGAGGTGTCCTTCAAGCGTGAGGGCAACGACGTCGTCCTGACCGTGGGGGGCAAGAAGCGCTCCCTCGACGAGGTCGACGAGAACGCGTTCGACCACAAGGAAGCGTCCAAGGACGAGAAGAAGATCAACGAGGACGAGGGGTTCTCGTTGTCGGATGCCGACGACGCCGACGAGCCGGAGCAACAGGTGATGGCCGCCGGTGCCACCGCGGACCCGGTGAAGGACTATCTGAAGCAGATCGGCAAGGTGGCGCTGCTGAACGCCGAGCAGGAGGTCACGCTCGCCAAGCGCATCGAAGCCGGTCTGTTCGCCGACGAGTCGATCACCGAAGACAAGGTCAAGCCCGCAGACTTGGAGGACTTCACCTGGATCGCCGCCGACGGTCGCCAGGCGAAGAACCATCTCCTGGAAGCCAACCTCCGCCTGGTCGTGAGCCTCGCCAAGCGCTACACGGGTCGCGGCATGCTGTTCTTGGACCTGATCCAGGAGGGCAACCTGGGCCTGATCCGCGCCGTGGAGAAGTTCGACTACACCAAGGGCTACAAGTTCTCCACCTACGCGACCTGGTGGATCAAGCAGGCGATCACCCGGGCCATGGCCGATCAGGCGCGCACCATCCGGATCCCGGTGCACATGGTGGAGGTCATCAACAAGCTCGCCCGGGTGCAGCGGCAGATGCTGCAGGATCTGGGTCGCGAACCCACCCCGGAGGAACTGGCCAAGGAACTCGACATGACGGCCGAGAAGGTCGTCGAGGTGCAGAAGTACGGTCGCGAACCGATCTCCTTGCACACTCCGCTGGGCGAGGACGGCGACTCCGAGTTCGGTGACCTGATCGAGGACTCCGAGGCGGTTGTTCCCGCCGAGGCAGTGAACTTCACGCTGCTGCAGGAGCAACTGCACGATGTGTTGGACACGTTGTCGGAGCGGGAGGCAGGCGTCGTCTCCATGCGATTCGGCCTGACCGATGGCCAGCCCAAGACCCTCGACGAGATCGGCAAGGTCTACGGCGTGACCCGCGAGCGGATCCGTCAGATCGAGTCGAAGACGATGAGCAAGCTGCGCCACCCGTCGCGTTCGCAGGTCCTGCGCGACTACCTGGACTGACCGCCAGCACTGAGCCCGGAGCCGTCGACGGTTCCGGGCTCAGTCATGCCCGGGCATCTCCAGCGCTCGCAGCGCAGCGGCGAAGGCAGCAGCCACGGGGGCATGGAACAGGACGAACCGCACTTCCTCGATCCCCGGTGTCGGATGCCCCGCCACTGCGGTGACGGCGATGCGTGCCGCCTCGTCGGGCGCCCAGCCGTACACGCCCGCGCCGACCGCAGGGAACGCGACCGTGTGCGCCCCCACTGCCACGGCCACATCCAGGCTGGCGGTGTAGCACGACGCCAACTGTGCGGGGTCGGTCTGCCCGACGTGCCGGTTGGGGCCGACGGTATGGATGACCCAGCGAGCGGGCAGGTCGAATCCGGGGGTCGCGACGGCGGCCCCGACGGGCAGCCCGTCCGGCCAGGAGGTGGCCCGCAGCGCACGGCATGCGTCCAGGAGCCGGGGGCCGGCCGCCGCGTGGAGGGCGCCGTCGACACCGCCGCCACCCAGCAGCGTGGAGTTGGCGGCGTTGACGACGGCGTCCACGTCTTGGAGCGTGAGGTCGCCGAGCAGGCAGGTCAGGCGCGTCATGAGGCCATTCTGCTCCGCGAGCGAGCGCGTAGGGTCGGGGCATGAGTAGCGTTCCCGTCTCCGTTCTCGACCTGGCGACCGTCTCGGCGGGGGCGACCACCGCCGACGCGCTCGGCGCCACCATCGATCTCGCGCGCGCCGCCGATGGGTTGGGTGCCCACCGGTTCTGGGTCGCTGAGCATCACAACATGGCATCGGTCGCCGCCACGAACCCGCCCGTCCTGGTCGGGGCCATCGCTGCCCGCACCGAACGCATCCGCGTCGGGTCGGGGGGTGTGATGCTTCCCAACCATTCGCCCTACGTGATCGCCGAGCAGTTCGCGATGCTCGAAGCGCTGCACCCGGGGCGGATCGATCTGGGACTGGGCCGCGCGCCGGGGGCGGACCCCATCACGTCCTGGGCGCTGCGGCGCAATCAGGAGGGGCTGGGGCACGAGGAGTTCACCGAGCATGTCAGGCTGTTGGAGGCCTGGCTGAGCCCCCATGGCGTCCACGCGGGGATGGGGCACACGCTCAAGGCCACCCCTGCTGCCGCGAGCTATCCGGAGATTTGGCTCCTGGGATCGTCGGACTACTCTGCCCGCCTTGCGGCTCAACTCGGCTTGAGCTTCGCCTACGCGGGACACTTCGGCCAACTCGACCCTACGTCCGTCATCGCCCTGTACCGGCAGGGGTTCCGGCCCGGATCCCGGTTGGCGTCCCCGCACAGCATGCTGTGCACGTCGGTGATCGCCGGGGCGACGGAGGAAGAGGCGCGGCACCTGGCTGCCCCGTCGGCCCTGCAATGGGTCAACCTGCGCCGCGACGTGCGCGAACCCATCCAGACTCCCGAGGAGGCGCAGCGACGCCTGGCGGCTCTGGACAGCGACGATGTGCAGGGGACCAAGGTCATCGGAACGCCCGCGCAGGTGCGCGCCGAACTCGATCGCCTGGTGAGCAGCACGGGCGTCGACGAACTGATGGTGGTCACCACCGCGCACGACGTCGCCACGAAGGTGGCCACGCTCGAGGCCGTTCTGGGCTGACGTGCGGCCGTGACGCACGAGGGCCCCGGCATCAGCCGGGGCCCTCGTCGCGGTGGAAAGTTCGTATCGTGACTCAGTTCACGCGGTTGGTCTCGTCCTGAATCTTCAGGGCCACCTGCTGCAGCTTGTCCTGGTGGGCGCGTGCGTGGTGAGCGCAGAACAAAAGCTCTCCGCCCGAAGGCATCGTGACCCGCAGGTAGGCCTGCGCGCCGCAGCGGTCACAACGATCCGCGGCGGTCAGTGCGTCCATCACCGAAGTGCTCATGGGCCGTTCCTTTCTCGGTTGGGTCAGGTCACCAGATAGAACGTGGATGCCCCGGCCTTTGTTCCCTTGCACGCAAGCTACCTCAGTGGATCAAGCGGCGGGGGCCGTATCGGGCGGTGTCACCGGATCGTCACGTGCCCACGGAGCGGTGCCATCGCCCTGTCGGTGCCGCCCAGTAGGGTGCTGGAGTGACTTCGACCGCCGCCGCCAAGCCCGAGAACCGCGAGTACGAGGCTCGTCATCTCCTCGTCCTGGAGGGGCTCGAGGCCGTCCGTAAGCGTCCCGCGATGTACATCGGCTCGACCGATACCCGCGGGCTGATGCACTGCATGTGGGAAATCATCGACAACGCGGTGGACGAGGCGCTCGCCGGGTACGGGCGGTCGATCACCGTCGTGCTGCACGGCGACGGGTCGGTGCAGGTCAACGATGTGGCGCGCGGCATGCCGGTCGATATCGAGCCACGGACGGGGCTGTCGGGCGTCGAGGTGATCTTCACCAAGCTCCACGCGGGGGGCAAGTTCGGCGGCGGGTCCTACAACGCGACCGGTGGCCTGCACGGCGTCGGCGCTTCGGTCGTCAACGCCTTGAGTGCGCGCCTCGATGTCGAGGTCGACCGCAACGGTGCCACCTGGGCGATGTCGTTTCGGCGCGGCGTCCCGGGCGTGTTCGACGGCCCCGGGCCCGAGGCTTCCTTCACCCCCGACAACACGTTGCGCGCGGTCGGGAAAGTGCGCCGGGGCGTCACCGGTACTCGCGTCCGCTACTGGCCCGACCGGCAGATCTTTCTCAAGGACGCCACCTTGTCGGGCACCCAGCTGGCGGCACGGGCCCGACAGACATCGTTCCTGGTGCCGGGCCTGGCAATCACGGTCGATGACCGGCGCGTCGCAGGAGACGAGCACACCGAGACGCATCTTCACGAGGGCGGGATCTCGGAGTTCGCCGATTATCTCAGCGAGGGCAACCCCGTCACCGACGTCCTGCGCCTGCAGGGCAGCGACCGGTTCACCGAGACCGTGCCGATGCTGGACGCCGCGGGCGCCATGACGCCTACGGATGTGGAGCGTGAGCTCGACGTCGACATCGCGCTGCGCTGGTCCGACGGCTACGACGCCAAGGTGGTGTCGTTCGTCAACATCATCGCCACCCCCAAGGGCGGTACGCACGTGCAAGGTTTCGAGCGTGGGATGGTGCGCGCGTTCGCGAAGGCGCTGGAGGGGAGCCGCCTGCTGAAGTCCGGCGAGGAGGTCCTCAAAGACGACATCCTCGAAGGGCTGACCGCCGTCGTCACCGTCCGGCTGGCCGAGCCCCAGTTCGAGGGACAGACCAAGGAGGTGCTGGGCACCCCGCCCGTGGCACGCCTGGCGATGCGGATCGTCGAGGCGGAGCTGACGGAGTTCCTCACCAGCCAGAAGGCGACGCAGCGGCCGCAGGCGCGTGCCGTCCTGGAGAAGGCGGTGGCGGCGTCACGCACGCGCGTCGCGGCCCGCACGCACAAGGAGAACCAGCGCCGCAAGACGGCGCTGGAGTCCAGCACGTTGCCGGCCAAGCTTGCTGACTGCCGCAGCTCCGACCAGAGCCGCAGCGAACTGTTCATCGTCGAGGGTGACTCCGCGATGGGAACGGCGAAGCTGGCCCGCAACTCGGAGTTTCAGGCGCTGCTTCCGATTCGCGGCAAGATCCTGAACGTGCAGAAGGCCTCGGTGGCCGACATGCTCAAGAACGCGGAGTGCGCGGCCATCATCCAGGTCGTGGGCGCGGGCTCGGGGAAGACCTGCGATCCCGATCAGAGCCGCTACGGCAAGATCATCTTCATGGCTGACGCCGACTCCGACGGCGCGCACATTCGTACCCTGCTGGCGACGCTCTTCTTCACCTACATGCGCCCGATGATCGAGGCGGGCCGGGTCTACACGGCCGTGCCCCCGCTGCATCGGTTCGAACTGAGCAAACCCCGCAAGGGGCAGGAGAAGTACGTCTACACCTACTCCGAGAGCGAGTACCACCGGAAGCTGGCCGAGCTCACGAAGAAGGGCGTAGCGTTCAAGGAGCCACAGCGCTACAAGGGCCTGGGGGAGATGGACGCCGACCAACTCAAGGACACCACCATGGACCCTCGCCATCGGCAGCTTCGCCGGATCACCGTGGAGCAGGGTGAGTCGTTGGAGCAGGCGCGGGTCACGTTCGAGAAGCTGATGGGCAACGATGTCGCCCCGCGCAAGGAGTTCATCATCGAAGGCGCGTTCGCGCTGGACGCCGAGCGCATCGACGCGTAGCGCACGACACGGAAAGGACCGGGCATGACGACGACCGAGACGGTGGGGGAGCACCCCCGTGGCTTCGATGATCTGGTGGCGGCGAACAAGCGCTACTCGATCTCCTTCCCGCACGGGTTCGACGGAATCGCTCACCAGGGCGTCCTCATCCTGACGTGCATGGACTCCCGTCTGGAGCCGCTGGAGATGTTCGGCCTACGCGTCGGCGAGGCGAAAATCCTCCGGACCGCGGGCGGACGCCTGACCCACCCGGCCCTGGCGGCGATGGTCATGGGCGTCCATAAGCTGAAGGTCAACCGGATCCTGATCGTGCCGCACACGCTGTGCGCGGCGGCCTCGGTGACCGAGGAGGAGCTACGCGACACCATCACCGACCTCTCCGGCGTTGACGCACACGATTTCAGCTTCGGCGTCGATCCCGACCAGATGGGCCGTCTGCGCGAGGACGTCGAGACCGTGCGCAGCAACCCGCTCGTCGGCCCGTTCGCGGAGGTGGGCGGTTTCCTCTACAACGTCGAGACGGGGTTGGTGGAGCAGATCCTGTGACCGCGTCCTGATGGCGAGGTCTCCCACCTGGCTCTCGTGTTTCTGCGAGGCCAGGGGTTGCTCTTCGCGTCCCGCTGGGATGGGGGGTCGCTACACGCCGCGTGTGAGGAGCACGCGTGAACCAACCCCTGTGATGGGCTGGGGAAGCGGATCCCCCGAGCCATCTCGGCGGCCGGTGGCCGGCGGCAGCTCCACCGGGCTTCCGGACGCCGCCGCAGCGATGGCAGGAGCGAGCCCGACCCATGCGAGCGTCAGCGCATCTTCGCCCTTCAGGAAGCGGTGGCAGCGCACGCCGCCCGTCGCGCGCCCCTTGCTGGGGTACTCGGCGAAGTCGGCGACCTTCACCAGGCCGGCCTCGGTTCCCGGGAGTGCGTCGGAGGAGCCGGAGACCGTCACGACGACGGCCTCCTGAGCCGGGGTCGCGCCGAAGAACACGACCTTCGCGCCGGTGGCGAGTTTGATCCCGGCCACGCCGCCGCCCGCACGCCCCTGCGGTCGCACAACGGAGGCGGGGAAGTGCAGCAACTGGGCGTCGGAGGTGACGAACACCAGCTCAGCCGCATCGTCGCCCAGTTCGAGGGCACCGATCACCTCGTCACCCGGCTCGAGCCGGACGATCTCCCATGAGTCCTTGCCGATCATCTCCGCCACCACGCGCTTGACGACGCCCTTGGCCGTCCCCAGCGCCCACCCGGCCGTGGCTTCGCTGAGCGTCGTCAGTCCCACGACGCGCTCGCCCTTGTCGAGGTTCAACAATTCGGTGACCCGGGCGCCCCCCTTCAGATTCGGCGCGTTGGCGGTCACCACGACGCTGGGCAGTTCGATGGCGTGTGCGCGTACGACGCGCCCCGCCGACGTGAGCACGCCGTACTCTCCGCGGGCCGTGGTGCGGACTGCCGCCACAATCACGTCGTGCTGGGCCCGGCGACCATCCTCGGGGATCGGGTCGGCGGTGTCGGCGCGGGCCAGCAACCCCGCCGAGCTCAGCATGACGACGCAGGGGTCGTCCGCGATCTCCAGGGGGCCCGCGGCGCTCACGGCTGCGCCCGCGCCCGCGAGCAGCACCGTGCGGCGCGGCGTCCCGTACGTCTTGGCGACCGCGTCCAGCTCGCGGGCGACGACGGCACGCAACTGCGCATCGTCGCCGATGATGGCCGCCAGTTCGTCGATGCGGCGCTGCAGGTCGTCGCGCTCTGATTCCAGCTCCAACCGACTGAACTTGGTCAGGCGGCGCAGTTGCAGATCGAGAATGTAGGTGGCCTGCGCATCCGACAGCTCGAAGACCTCGATCAGCTTCGCTCGCGCCTGGGCGACATCGTCCGACCCGCGGATGATCGCGATCACGTCGTCGATGTCGGCGATCGCGATGAGCAGGCCTTGCACCAGATGCAGCCGCTCCGACGCCTTGCGGTGCTGGAACCGCGTGCGTCGCAGCGTCACGGACAGCCGATGGTTGGTGTAGACCACGAGAGCGTCGCGCAGCGACAGCGTCTGCGGCTGACCCTCCACCAGGGCGACCATGTTGATGCCGAAGCTGTCTTCGAGTTTGGTCAGCTTGTACAACTGCTCCAGCATCGCGTCGGGGTTGATGCCGTTCTTGACCTCGATGACCAGCCGGGTGCCGTTGGCGAGATCGGTGAGGTCCTTGATGTCGGCGATGCCGGACAGCTTCTTGTTCTGCACCAGCGTCTTGATCTGGTCCATGATCTTCTCCGGACCGACCATGTAGGGCAGTTCGGTGACGACGATGCCCTTGCGGCGCGGAGAGGTTTGCTCGATCCGGGCGGTCGCTCGGATCTTGAAGGAGCCCCGACCACCGCGGTAGGCGTCTGCGACGCCGTCCAGCCCGACGATCTTCCCGCCGGTGGGCAGGTCCGGCCCGGGGACGAACCGCATCAGGTCCTCCACCTCGGCGGCGGGGTGCTGCAGCAGGTACTTGACGGCCTGGACGCATTCGATCAGGTTGTGCGGCGGGATGTTGGTGGCCATGCCGACGGCGATGCCGGTCGAGCCGTTGACCAGCAGATTCGGGAAAGCGGCCGGGAGGACGACCGGCTCATTCATCTTGCCGTCATAGTTGGGCCGGAAGTCGACGGTGTCCTCGTCGAGCTCGCTCGTCATCGCCGTCGCCGCGGGGGCCATCCGGCATTCGGTGTAGCGCATGGCTGCCGGGCCGGCGTCCAGCGATCCGAAGTTGCCGTGGCCGTCGACCACGGGCAGCCGCATGGCGAAGTCCTGCCCCAGCCGCACCAGCGCGTCATAGATGGCGGTGTCTCCGTGGGGGTGCAGCTTGCCCATGACATCGCCGACGACCCGAGCGCACTTCACGTGCGCCTTGTCGGGCCGGATGCCCATCTCATCCATCGAGTACAAGATGCGGCGCTGCACGGGCTTGAGCCCGTCGCGCGCGTCCGGAATGGCGCGCGCGTAGATCACCGAATACGCGTACTCGAGGAAGCTGGTCTCCATCTCCTCGGTGACGTCGATGTCGGTGATGAGCTCCTGCACATCGTCGTCCACCGGCGGCTTTGCTACCACAGGTCCCCCATATCGCTGATTGCCACCCGTCATTGTGACCGGTGGCGGCCCACCCTGGGCGATGCCACTCCGGGCCCGCCGTCAGTCGCGGCCCAGGTACCGATCCAGGACGCGACGCAGGCCGCGCCCGTCCGGTGCCCGGAAGACGGGGATGTCGCGTGGATGCTCGGAAGCGACCGCGAGCGGTTCCATCGTGCCATGGGCGAGGAACTGCTCGGCGGGGGAGAGCTGCCGGATGGCGATCGCGGTCACGTGCTCGGGGTGCGCTGCGGCGAACTCCCCGTAGACGGCCGGGTCGTGCTGCCCGTCGTCGCCGACGAAGAGCCAGCTGATGCCGGGGAAATCGATCGTGAGCTGCTGCAGGGCGCTGCGCTTGTGTTCAGGGCCGGACCGGAACCAGCCTGTGTTCGTGGGACCCCAATCGGTGAGCAGCATGGCTCCGCGCGGGTACCGGTGACGGCGCATGAAACGGGTCAGGAAGGCATGGGTGTTCCAGGCGCCGGTGGACAGGTAGAACACGGGCGAGCCGGGACGCCGGGCGAGCACGTCGTCGAGGAAGACGGCCATCCCGGGAACGGCGGTGCGCGCCTCCTCGCGCCGGAAGAACGAGTTCCAGGCTGAGATGAACAACCGCGGCACCATGGTGGTCAAGATGGTGTCGTCGATGTCGGAGATCACGCCGAAGGTCTGGTCCGATCCGACGATCTGCGCCTCGAACCCGACCGGCTCGGACGACGAGGTCTCCACGGTTCCCTGGCGCCAGCCCGGAGGCAGGTCATGATCGCGGATCCGGTGGTCGATGTACCCGCCCCGGTCACTCGTCCCGGTCACGCGGGTGCCGTCGAGGTGGATGACGTAGCGGGCGTGGACGCAAGGGGTGGTCAGGAAGTTGCGCCAGCCGCGGCGCTTGAGGAACTCCTCGGTGGCCTTGCCGAGCTGGCTGTCTTGGAACGGCGGGGAAAGCACCACGCGCCCCAGGACGCGGACGAACGTGGTGTCGCCGTAGGCGGTGTAGGGAATGACCCTTTCCTGCCAGCCGAGCATTCGGAAGAATCGCTCCACCCGCCGGTCCACGAAGAGTTCCCAGCGAGCGGCGATGAACGGCCGTTTGCTCATGGTGTCCTACCGTAACGGTTTTCGCGGCTGAGCCCGACCTGGGTCGCGCCGCCCGTGGGCCATGGGAAGATGGAGCAATGACCAGACTCCCGATCGATCTCAGCGCAGCGATCGTCTCCGCAGGGTACTTTCCTGAGTTCGTGGCGGCGACGGTCTTGCAGGCGGTCGACGACGAGCCGGTGGTGGCGTCCCTGGTTCACCACGAGGCGACGTTCAACGCGCATGAGCTCCATCGGCACATCACGGTGCTGGTGCTGACGCCGACGCGGTTCATCGTGGCCCATACCGACGACGGCGAGCAGCCGGGACAGCCGCAGGCACTGACGACGGTGGAGGCGCTCGGCGTAAGCAAGATCACCTCGGTCGCGCTCACCCAGGTAGCGGCGAACCCGGAGCGGTTCGGTCGGGGTGACCGCACGATCACCGAGGCGTGGCTCGTCGTCAACTGGGGGGCGATCCGGCGCATCGAGATCGAGCCGGCCACCTGCGGGGATCCCACCTGTGACGCCGATCACGGGCTGACCGCCCAGGATGTTGCCGACGACCTGACGGTCCGGATGAGCGTCGCCGCCGACGGTGAGGACGCCGTTCTCGCCCTCATCACGTTCGCGTCCAAGCTTCAGCGCGCGGCCGCGTGAGCGCCTCGGAGGCGCTCGCGCCCGCCCCTGTCGTGCCCCGGTACGGTTCCGACGCTCTGTGCGACGTCGTCCCCTCGCTGGCGGCCTCCCTCGGTGTCGACGGCTGGGAGAACGTCCTGGGGGTGCCCGAGGCCTCCCGCTGGGTCCTGCTGCTGGTGGACGGCCTGGGGGACCTGAACCTGGCCGAGGCGGTCGAGGAAGCCCCCTTCCTGGGCGGTCTGCGGACCACCGGGGGGCAGCTCACCGCGGGCGTCCCGAGCACCACCGCCACCAGCATCACGAGCCTGGGCACCGGTCTCACCCCCGGCCAGCACGGCATGCTCGGGTATTCGTTTCGCAACCCCGTCGGCGGTGGCCTGCTCAACGCCCTGCTGTGGCAGGACGGATTATCGGCCTACGACATCCAGCCCCGGCTGACCGCGTTCGAACGGCTGGCTCGCTCCGGCGTCACCCTCACCTCGGTGAGCCCGGCGCGGTTCGCGGGCACCGGGCTCACCGAGGCAGCTCTGCGGGGGGCCCGGTTCCAGCCCGTGCCCGACGAGACCGACGATGACGCGCGGATCGGCTGGACGATCGATGCAGCCGCCTCCGGTAGCCGTTCCCTGGTCTACCTGTATGAGCGGTCCCTGGATCACACGGGCCACGGCCAGGGCTGGCGGACGGACGCATGGCGCTCCGCGCTGCGCCGCATCGACCGTCTCGCGGCGCGTCTCCGAGACAGCCTGCCCGACGATACTCGGCTGCTGATCACCGGTGATCACGGCATGGTGGACGCCCCGCAGCAGCGCTGGGTGATCGTTGAGGACGTCCCGGGACTGGGCAACGACCTGACGCTGTTCGCCGGCGAGGGTCGGCTGCGGCAGTTGTACGCCGAACAGCGCCATGTGGCTGCGGTGAAGCGACGCTGGGCGGCGGCGATGGGGGAGCGCGCCTGGGTGCTGACCCGCGATGAGGCGATCGACGCCGGCTGGTTCGGCACGATGGATCCGAGGATGGGCCCGAGGATCGGCGATGTCCTCGTCGCGATGCGCGACGACGGCGCCGTCATGACGCGAAGCCAGCCCAGGGAGTTCGGACTGGTGGGGATGCACGGGTCGCTCACCGAACTGGAGACCCGCGTCCCGCTGCTGGTGGCGTGATGGCGGCGCTCATCTACTTCACCGGCCCGATGAACTGCGGCAAGTCGACGCTGGCCCTGCAGGTCGACTACACGGAGGCCTCAGCAGGACGCCGCGGGTTGCTGTTCACCTGTTTCGACCGGGGCGGCGAGGCCGTCATCAGCAGCCGTATCGGGCTGAGCGCCAGGGCGATCGAGGTGACCCCCACGTTCGACTTCTGGGGGCGCGTCACCGACGAACTCACCTCCGGGCATCGCGTGGACTATCTCGTGTGCGACGAAGCGCAGTTCTACACCGAGGCCCAGGTCAACGACCTGGCGCGCATCGTGGACGAACTGGGGATCGACGCGTCCTGTTTCGGCATCCTCACCGACTTCCGCACGGAGTTGTTCCCCGGTTCGCGTCGGCTGGTCGAACTCGCCGACCGGATCGAGATGCTGCAGGCCCGTCCGCGGTGCTGGTGCGGCGCCCCGGCGACCCACAACGCCCGCATCGTGAACGGGGTCATGGTGGTGGAGGGGGATCAGATCGCGATCGGCGACATGGATGCCGCAGCGGTGGTGCGGTACGAAGTGCTGTGCCGCCGCCACCATCGACTGCGGATGCCATCCAGTGTCGGCGGCATGGATCTGACCCCGGACCCGCTGCCGTTCGACGACACGCAGGCCTGACGCCCGGAGGGCCCGCCGACCCTAGTGGTCGTCGGCTCGTGGGGCCCCGAACATGATCTCGTCCCAACTCGGGACCGCCGCGCGACGTCGCCGTGGCTTCTTCGGCTTGGGCGTCTCGTGGTCCTCGTCCTCACCGAGCAGGGACAACTGCTCGGGCTCGTCGTTCTCCTCGACCGGCTCGGAGACGTGGAGGGTGGTCTCGCGCGTCAGCGTCTCCTCCACCTCGACCACGACGGGCTCCTCGGTCGGCTTGCCGTCCTTGGGGTGCACCAAGCCCGCGTAGATCTTGACCGAGTCCTCGTCGAAGCTGGACAGCATGTCGTAGAGGACATCGAGGTCGCCGCGCGGCGGGGCGACGATGTCGTAGACGCCGTCGACCTCCTCCAGGTCGCCCTCGTGGAAGGCGTCTTCGGCCTCCAGGTCGTCCTCGTCGTGATCGTCGTCGACGAACAGCGGCTCCTCAACCGGGTCCGGGTCGCGCAGCACGTGAACGGTGGCCGCCGGTTCCTGCGTCACCCGCACGAGCGCGAGGTCGTCGGCCGCGGGCACGTCCCCGATGAGCCGCTTGGCCTCATCGTCATCGGCAACGCTGAATCGCCCCATCTGGTCATAGGCGAAGTCGGCGGTGCGGCGTCCTTCGTCGCCGGGGTAGGTGACCCGGATCCGCCAGCGACGATCGCTGAGCTTCCAGGCGTCCCAGGACGCCGCATCGGCGTCGATGCCTTCGACCGCCAAGGTGTCGGCGACGGCGTTGCGCAGCGTGCGGTGCGTGGTCGTCTCGCCGCGACGGCGGACGGGGTGGGTGCGAGCCAGACCGGCGACATGCTCCCGCTCCGCCATCACCGGATCGGAGAAGGCGGCGATGCGTTCGACCGGGACGCCAGCGGCGTCCGCGACATCCGCGGGGGATTCACCCGCGCGGATGCGCGCCTGAATGTCGCGTGGTCTCAAGGCACTGTCCATACATCTGTCTCCGAATCGACGGGCGTTCGGACGCTGAGGGCGCCCGACACGGACCCATGGGTGTCGTACCAGGTAACTTACCTTGCCTGCGCCGCTGCCTGGTGAGCCACGACACGCGCCTGATGCCCGACTCCCCCGAGGAGGACTTGACGGGTGTGATATATGTGCGTCTGCGCCTCGTGAGCGCCGAAGGACCCTCGGATCCCTCGTCGGTCACGGGCGAGATTCCCCTACCGTCCGCTGCTGGAAAGGCATCATGGCGACTGATTACGACGCTCCTCGCAAGAATGACGAGGAGAACGAGGACAGCATCGAGGAACTCAAGAGCCGGCGAAACGACAAGAACTCCGGCAAGGTCGACGAGGACGAGGTCGAGGCTGCCGAGTCCTTCGAGTTGCCCGGTGCGGACCTGTCGCACGAGGAACTCACCGTCCGTGTCCTTCCGCGTCAGGCGGATGAGTTCACGTGCGCGAGCTGCTTCCTGGTGAAGCAGCGTTCCCAGGTGGCCAAGGAGGTCAACGGTCTCGTGTACTGCGTGGACTGCGCCTGACGCGTCCCTCGGAGCGGCGCCGCTTGCCGATGCGGCCGGCGGCGCCTCGGGCCTTCCCCTTGGGGGAGGCCCTCGTCACGTCTAGAGCCGCAGATTGACCGGCCGGGACGACTGTCCCTCGCCGGTGAAGGTGCTCCACCGGCGTGCGGCGAAGCGGTTGATGAGCACCTGGGACAGGCCTGCGCCGACCGCGACCGCGACCACCCAGGCGACCGCCTGCCCGGTCGGGACTGACGGGTCGCTCGGCTCGGGAGGCTCCTCGCCGGTCACGAACTCCCAGGCGCTCTCCACCGCCTTCTTCGTCACGGCTGCGGCGCCGACGGCGACGATCGTCGAGTAGAGGTTCCAGACCACCTTCTGCGAGATGTCCATGCTGTCCTGCCCCCTCGGCGGCCCGGCCGGCCGCGTTCGCCTCAACCCTAGCCCGCCCCCAGGCGACGATTCGATAGATTGGGTGCGTGGAGTACCGCGAGCGCTTGACGACCCCCGGCTGGTATTGGCTGGTGGGTGTCGCCTTCGGCACCACCGGGCTCTTGGCCTTGGGGCTGTGGTTCGGGCCCTGGGTCGGGGTGAGTGCGGCCCTGGTAAGCCTCGTGGCGATCGGGCTCGCGCTGGCCTGGTTTGGGCAGACCGAGATCACCGTCGACGATGCGGGACTGCGCGTGGGTCCGTGCGCGGTCGAGTGGCACTGGGTGGGTGAGGTCACCGAACTCGACCGTGATCGCACGTCCGTGCTGCTCGGTGCGGAAGCACAACCCTCGGCGTTCGTGGTGCAGCGCCCCTGGCTGCACGAAGCGGTCATGGTGGAGATCGAGGACGACGCCGATCCCCATCCCTATTGGCTTCTCTCCACCCGACATCCCCATCGGCTCGCCACTGCGATCGACCGGGCTCGCGCCCAGGCGTCCTCGTGACCTCCGCCTGGTCGCCCCGGGTCGCCGTCCGCCGGCTCGACCCGGGCGTCCCGCTTCCCCGGTACGCGCATCCCGGCGACGCGGGGGCCGACATCGCCACGGCTGAGGACATCACCCTCCTGCCCGGCCAACGGGCCCTGGTGGGCACCGGCCTGGCGATCGCGCTCCCGCCAGGGTGGGCGTGCTTCGTGCACCCGCGCTCAGGTCTGGCCGCGCGCGAGGGGCTCACGATCGTCAACGCCCCCGGGACCATCGACGAGGGCTACCGCGGGGAGGTACGCGTCTGTCTGCTGAACACGGACGCCAGCCGCCAGGTGATACTGCGACGGGGGGACTTGATCGCGCAGCTAATCTTCCAACCCGTCGGGAGAGCCACGTTCCACGAGGCCGACGACCTGGGCGAGACGGCCCGGGGCGAGGGCGGGCACGGCTCGACCGGCGGAATCGCGAACTGGTCCGATACCACGGACCCCACGGGGCCAGACGGAGGGAATACGCAGTGATCTTTGGACGCAAGGCGCGCGCCGAGAAGCGCGAACATGACGAGGCGTTCGAGGACGAGCCCACCGCCGTCGACGAAGACACGGCCGAACCTGACGAGGACCAGGATCCCGCCGAGGTCCAGGACCCCGTCGATCCGCGCCTGGACGGGCCTTTCGACTACGAGGAAGTCGCACTGGAGGCAGACGAGGTGCAACGCATCACCTTCGGTCCGCTCATCATCACCCCCTTCGAAGGCCTCGGGCTGCAACTGCACGGCAACCCCGACACCGGCATCGTTCAGGCGCTGCTGGCGACCTTCGAGGATTCCGGTCTGGAGCTGGCCTTGTTCGCCGCGCCCCGGAGCGGCGACCTGGCCGACGAGTTGCGCGTCGAGATCATCGAGGAGGCCACCCAGGGTGGCGGTCACGCGCAGGAGACATCTGGCCCGTTCGGTCCCGAGGTACGACGCGTCATGCCCGTCGACGGACCGGAGGGGGAGCAGCTCTTCCACGTGTCCCGGGTCTGGCTGGTCGAAGGACCCCGCTGGCTGCTGCGCGGCACGTTGATGGGCCAGGCGGCGATGGTCGAGGGCGAGGACGCCCCCTCGGACGTGTTCGTCGAGTTCTTCCGCAACGTCGTCGTGCGTCGCGACGAGGCGCCGCGCGTACCAGGCGAGCTCATCCAGCTGGCCTTCCCCGAGGGACAGGCGCCGCAGGGCTAGGAGTCATCATGGGTTTACGTGAGGCGTTGCGCGGACTGGTCCGCTCCACCGATGAGCTGGCCTCCGCCGACCGGCAGAAGATCGCGTCCGACAGCGGCGCCGACTCTGTGGTCAGCTGCACCGATCGCAGCAGGGTGACGTTGCGCGGCACCGTCGACGTCTTGACGGTTCGCCCGCGCGGACGGACGGCCTGGCTGGAGGCGGAGCTCACCGATGGCACCGGGCACGTGCGACTCATCTGGATGGGACGCCACGCGATCCCAGGCATCGAGGCGGGCCGCGAACTCGTGGTGGAGGGCCGGGTGTCGGTCGTCGATGGCGAGCGGCGGATGTACAACCCCCGCTACGAACTGCGCTAAGCCATGGCGAACGGCGGCGCCCCCTGCAGGGGGCGCCGCCGTTGCGTCATCGCGAGCTCGTGCTCGGTGGGCTCAGTCGTCGTCCTCGTCGTCGGTGACCCGCTCGCGGGCGACCCCGGGAGCGAGGTAGTGGGCCAGTTCCAGTTCGTGGGCAGGGTTGGCCACGAAGAGCAGTTCGTCGTCGCCCTCGAGTGCGCCATCGTTCTGCGGCGGGGCGGCGTTTCCATCCCGGATGATGGCCACCAAGACCGCATCCCCGGGGAAGTCGAGATCCTCGATGCGGTGGCCGATGATCGGGCTGTCGTTGGGAAGCGTCATCTCGACGAGGTTCGTCTTGCCGCCCTTGAACGAGAACAGCCGGACCAGGTCTCCGACGGTGACGGCCTCCTCGACGAGCGCGCTCATCAGGCGCGGCGTGGACACCGACACATCCACCCCCCACACGTCGTCGAACATCCACTCATTGCTGGGGTGGTTGACCCGCGCGACGGTGCGGGGAACGGCGAACTCGGTCTTGCACAGCAGGCTGCTGACCAGGTTGGCCTTGTCATCGCCCGTGGCGGCGATGGCCACATCGCAGCGGTCCAACCGGGCCTCCTCCAGGGAGTCGAGCTCGCAGGCGTCAGCGAGGAGCCACTCGGCTCCTGGAACGCTGTCAGGCTTGATGGCCCGCGGGTCGCGGTCGATGAGCAGCACTTTGTGCCCGTTGGCCAGCAGCTCACGGGCGATGGAACGGCCGACGTTGCCGGCCCCGGCGATGGCGACGCGCACGGGTGACTCCTTAGTGGGACGGGCTCAGTGCTTGGCGGGGGGCTCGGAGAGGACCTGCTCGACGCGCGGCACATCGTCATTGGCCAAGGCCACGTACAAAGTGTCACCGTCTTGGAGGAGCGTGTCGTCGGCGGGGACGAGCCCCTGACCGAACCGGGTGAGGAACGGGATGCGCGCGTGCAGCGCCGCCTCGATCCGCCCGATCGGGGCACCGACCCAGTCTTCGTGCGCCCCCACCTGGATCAGCCGGACCTGTCCCGACGGGTCCCGCCACTGTGGTTCGGAACCTTCGGGGAGCAGCCTGCGCAACACCTGATCTGAGGCCCAGCGCACGGTCGCGACCGAGGGGATGCCGAGTCGCTCGTAGACCTCGGCGCGAGCCTGGTCGTAGATCCGGGCGACGACATTGTTGATGCCGTAGGTCTCCCGCACGACGCGCGCCGCGAGGATGTTGGAGTTGTCACCCGAGGAGACCGCGGCGAACCCGTCGGCCTGTTTGATGCCTGCGGACACCAAGACCTTGCGGTCGAAGCCGATGCCCTTGACAGTGGCGCCGTGGAACTCCGGGCCGAGTCGACGGAAGGCGTCTGGGTCCTGGTCGATGACGGCCACCGAATGGCCTCGGCGCTCCAGCGCCCGGGCCAACGAGGAACCCACGCGACCGCACCCCATGATCACGATGTGCACGGGGCTAGAGTGTACCCCCGTGAACGTCGCTGACGCCCTGAAGCGCGTGCTGGTCGGGCGCAAGTTGTCCAGTGCCCAACTGGGGGAGACTCTCCTCCCCAAGAGGATCGCCCTCCCCGTATTCGCCTCCGACGCATTGTCGTCGGTCGCCTACGCCCCCGATGAGATCATCCTGACGCTCAGTCTGGCCGGCGTGGCCGGATTCGTGTTCTCCTGGCAGATCGCCATCGTGGTGGCTGTGGTCATGGCCGTGGTGGTGCTCTCGTACCGCCAAACGGTCCACGCCTACCCCTCGGGCGGCGGCGACTTCGAGGTCGCCACCGTGAACCTCGGCCCCAACGCGGGCCTCACCGTCGCGTCCGCGCTGCTGGTCGACTACATCCTCACCGTGGCCGTCTCCGTGAGCTCCGGGGTCCAGAACGCCAAGGCGCTCTTCCCGTTCATGGTGGGCCACGAAGGCATCATCGCCGCCGTCATCATCTTGATGCTGATGGGGCTCAACCTCCGCGGCGCCCGCGAGTCGGGAACCCTGTTCGCGATCCCCACCTACGGTTTCATGGCCGCCGTCCTGGGCATGATCGTCGTCGGGCTCGTGCGCATCTTCGTGATAGGCGAGCCGTTGGCCGCGCCGACCGCTGGATTCGATGTAGTGGGGGACCCCTACTATTCGCAGCTCACCGGCTTCGCACTCATCGCCGTGCTGGCACGCGCCTTCTCCTCCGGATCGGCGGCCCTCACCGGCGTCGAGGCCATCTCCAACGGCGTCCCCGCGTTCAAGGAGCCGAAGAGCCGCAATGCCGCCACCACGCTCGCCTTGCTGGGGGTGGTCGCGATCTCGATGCTCACGGGGATCATCGCGCTCGCCAACCTCACCGGCGCCAAGATGGTGGATGAGCATTCCGGGGTCTTCTTCACCCAGGGTGGGGTCCGGGTGACCGACCACCAGGAGACGATCATGGCGCAGTTGGCCGCGACCGTCTTCAGCGGGTTCCCCGTCGGCTTCGTGTTCGTCATCGCCATGACGATGATCATCTTGTTCCTCGCCGCCAACACGGCATTCAACGGCTTCCCCGTGCTCAGTTCGATCCTGGCGCGGCACGGCTTCCTCCCCAAGGCGCTGTACACCCGTGGCGACCGGCTGGCGTACAGCAACGGCATCATCTTGCTGGCACTGGCCGCCGTCGGGCTGGTGTTGGCCTTCAACGCCAGCGTGACCGCGCTGATCCAGCTCTACGTCGTCGGCGTGTTCGTGTCCTTCACGGTCAGCCAGCTCGGCATGCTGCGTCACTGGACACGGCACCTGGCCACCGAGGTCGATCCCGCCGCCCGCCGCCGGATGCAGCGCTCCCGCGTCATCAACGCCATCGGGCTCACCTTCACCGGGACGGTGCTGATCATCGTCTTGGCGTCCAAGTTCATCTACGGCGCGTACCTGGCCATCCTCGCGATGGCCGTGTTGTTCGTCGTGATGAAGCTCATCAGCCGCCACTACGCCCAGGTGGAGCGGGAGACGGCGCTGTCGCCTTCCGATGCCCGGTTGCTGCCCAGCCGGGTGCACGCCGTCGTCCTCGTGACCGACCTCGACAAGCCGGCGATGCGAGCGGTGACGTTCGCTCGCGCCAGCCGCGCCAACAATCTGGAGGCGGTGACGGTGGCGGCCGACGACGACCACACCCGGGAGATCCGCCAGCAGTGGGAGGTGCTCGACCCAGGGGTTCCGCTGAAGATCATCGCCAGCCCCTACCGGGAGATCGTCGGGCCGTTTGTCCGCTACATCAAGGGGATCAGCTCCGGGAACCCGCGCGATGTCGTGATGGTCTATGTCCCCGAACTGGTCGTGGGTCATTGGTGGGAGCGACTGCTGCACAACCAGACGAGCTTGCTGATCAAGGCGCGGCTGGCCTTTGTCCGCGGGGTCATCACCGCGGCGGTGCCG
This sequence comes from Propioniciclava sp., assembly GCF_036744435.1. NCBI lineage: Bacteria > Bacillati > Actinomycetota > Actinomycetes > Propionibacteriales > Propionibacteriaceae > Propioniciclava > Propioniciclava sp. The sequence continues at coordinate 29,295 of NZ_DAIOIA010000017.1, forward strand.
TATCAGCTGGCCTCCTCGCGGCACGCCATCGACCGGGTGGTCCGCCGGGAACGGGCCGCATGGCGCCGTCCCGGCACCGGCACCGTCCATTCGGGGTCCAACCAGGGTGAGTGAGGCGTCCTGGCAGGTGGGGGACATCCTGCGCGGAGTCGCCATCGGACCCGTTGCGCACGGCGGCCACTGGGTGGCTCGTCATGAGGGCAGGGTGATCTTCGTCCGCCATGCGCTCGAGGGGGAGACCGCGGACGTGCGTGTCACCGGGCTCGCCAAGCGGCACGCCTTCGGGGACGCCGTGAGCGTCACCGAGCCCAGTCCGGAGCGCATCTCCCCGCCCTGCGTCGTCTCCGCCGACTGCGGCGGGTGCGACTTCCAGCACGTGAGGGTGCCTCAGCAGCGCGAACTGAAGCGGCAGGTGGTGGCTGAGCAACTGCGACGCCTGGCCGGGGTGGCGTGGGACGGTGAGGTCGAAGCGGTACAGCCCGACGAGTGGGGGTGGCGGACGCGGATGCGGTACCACCGTGCCGACACACCCTCGCCCACGTGGGGCCTGCGTCGCAGCCGCTCACACGACGTTGTCGCGCTGCCGGACGACGGCTGCCTGATCGCCGTCGGGCCCCTGGCGCGTGTTCCGGCCGACGCCCCCGAGGGCGCCGAGGTGGTCGGAGCCGTGGCGACATCCGGGGCGGTGTGGGTCGCTCCGGGTGATCCGCGCGTCGTCGAGGAATCCGCCGCGGGCCGCAGGTGGGACGTGCGCGCTGACGGCTTTTGGCAGGTGCACCCGCAGGCCGCCGACACCCTCGTTGCCGCAGTGCTGGAAGGACTGGCGCCCCGGCCAGGCGAGAGCGCCCTGGACCTGTACTGCGGCGTCGGGCTGTTCGCCGGCGCGCTCGCCGATGCCGGGGTCATCGTGACCGGTGTCGAGGGCGCGAGAACCGCGGTCGAGCAAGCCGCCGGCAATGTGCCGCAGGCCCGGTTTCACGCCGGGGACGTCGCCCGGATCCTGGGCCGGTCCCGCGCCCACGGACGCCGGGGTTCGACCCTCCCATCCCGCGTCGACCTGATCGTGGCCGACCCGCCGCGCACTGGCGCAGGGGCGGCCGTGATCGAGCAGATCGCGGCGAGGCGTCCGCGGGCCGTGGCCTATGTGGCGTGTGACCCCGCGGCCTTGGCCCGCGATCTCGCCACCGCCGCCAGCCACGGCTACCGGCTGACGTCGTTGCGTGCGTTCGACCTGTTCCCGCAGACCCACCATGTGGAATGCGTGGCGTTGCTCGCTGCAGAGTAGGCTCGGGTCGCAGGAGGGATGATGGCTAGCCAGGTTGAGGCCCGTTGCCCGTTGCGTCCGCAGGACAAGTGCTCGTTGTGCTTCCCGGGGGCGGATGGGCCGCAGAATTGCGGGCTCGTGTATCTGATGATGACCGACGAGGACCTGCGCGAGGATTACGCCGAACGCCGACAGGCGGAACGGCGTGCGCGCCACTGATCCCCCCGGGGACCGGAGATACGCTATTATCTCGACGTCGAGATAATTTTCTGAACGCCGACCAGGAGGCAGACCATGAGCGTCAACAGCTTCGGGGCGAAGACCGAGCTCACATCGAGCGGCACGCCCTACCAGATCTTCTCCATCACGAAGGTGGAGGGTGCGGACACCTTGCCCTACAGCCTCAAGGTACTGCTGGAGAACCTCCTGCGCACCGAGGACGGGGCGAACATCACCGCCGAGCAGATCGCCTCGCTGGGCAGCTGGGACGAGACCGCAGAACCCTCAAAGGAAATCCAGTTCACGCCTGCGCGCGTGATCATGCAGGATTTCACCGGCGTTCCCTGCGTCGTCGATCTCGCCACGATGCGCGAGGCCGTCGCCGAACTCGGCGGCGACCCGGCCAAGGTCAACCCGCTCTCGCCGGCCGAGATGGTCATCGACCACTCCGTCATCGCCGACTTCTTCGGTACCGACCAGGCGATGAGCCTCAACATGGACGTCGAGTACGAGCGCAACCGCGAGCGCTACCAGTTCCTGCGCTGGGGCCAGACGGCGTTCGACGACTTCAAGGTCGTGCCCCCGGGCACCGGGATCGTGCACCAGGTCAACATCGAGAACCTCGCCCGCGTGGTCTTCCCGCGTGTGGTCAACGGCGAGCTCCAGGCCTACCCCGACACCTGCGTGGGCACCGACTCCCACACCACCATGGTCAACGGCCTCGGCGTCGTCGGCTGGGGCGTGGGCGGCATCGAAGCGGAGGCGGCCATGCTGGGCCAGCCCGTGTCGATGCTCGTGCCGCGCGTGGTCGGCTTCAAGCTCTCGGGCAAGCTGAACGACGGCGTCACCGCGACCGACCTCGTGCTCACGATCACGGAGATGCTGCGCGCCCACAAGGTCGTCGGCAAGTTCGTCGAGTTCTACGGCCCCTCGGTCGCCGAGGTGCCGCTGGCCAACCGCGCCACGATCGGCAACATGAGCCCCGAGTACGGTTCCACGATCGCCGTCTTCCCCATCGACGACAAGACGCTGGACTATCTGCGCCTCACCGGCCGTTCGACCGAGCAGATCGCCCTCGTGGAGGACTACGCCAAGGCGCAGGGTCTGTGGCACGATCCCGCCGTCGAACCGCGTTACTCGGAGTACCTGGAACTGGACCTGTCCACCGTGGTGCCGAGCATCGCCGGCCCGAAGCGTCCCCAGGACCGGGTCGTGCTGTCGGAGTCCAAGGCGGCGTTCCGCGAGGTGCTGCCCAGCTATGCGGGTGCCCCCGAGGAACTCGTCGGCTACGACGAATCCGTCGCGGAGACCATGCCCGCGTCCGACCCCATCGCGGTGCACCCTGGCCAGATCGACGACTCCCCGGCCCCGGACCACGAGCTGGCCGTCACCGGCACGCTTCCACGACGCGTCTCGAAGCCGACCCAGGTCACGCTCGCCGACGGCACCACGTTCGAACTCGATCATGGCGCCGTCACCGTCGCATCGATCACCTCCTGCACCAACACGTCCAACCCCTCGGTCATGTTGGGGGCGGCGCTGGTGGCGAAGAAGGCGGTCGAGCGGGGGCTGCGTCCCAAGCCCTGGGTGAAAACCACCGTGGCGCCCGGTTCCAAGGTCGTCACCGACTACTACGAGAAGTCCGGACTGCAGCAGTACCTGGACACCCTGGGCTTCAACACCGTCGGGTACGGCTGCGTGACCTGCATCGGGAACACCGGCCCGCTCATTCCCGAGGTCAGCCAGGCGATCAACGACAACGACCTCGCGGTGACCGCAGTCCTGTCGGGCAACCGGAACTTCGAGGGCCGGATCAGCCCTGACGTCAAGATGAACTACCTGGCCTCCCCGCCGCTGGTCATCGTCTACGCGCTGGCTGGGACGATGGACATCGATCTGGCCCAGGAGCCGCTCGGCCAGGATGCCGAGGGGCGCGACGTGTTCATGTCGGACATCTGGCCGACCACCGAGGAGATCGAGGAGGTCATCGGCGGCTCCATCAGCGCCGAGATGTTCGAGCGCCGCTACGCCGACGTGTTCGCCGGCGATGACAAGTGGCGGGCGCTCCCCACACCCGACGGTGAGATCTTCGAGTGGGATGATGCGTCCACCTATGTGCGCAAGCCCCCCTACTTCGACGGCATGCCTGAGCAGCCGGCCCCGGTGACCGACATCTCCGGTGCACGCGTGCTGCTCAAGCTGGGTGATTCGGTGACCACCGACCACATCAGCCCCGCGGGAAACATCAAGGCCGACACTCCGGCCGGGAAGTACCTGACCGAGCACGGGGTCGCACGCAAGGACTTCAACAGCTACGGGTCGCGCCGCGGCAACCACGAGGTCATGATCCGCGGCACCTTCGCCAACATCCGGCTTCGCAACCAGATCGCGCCGGGCACAGAAGGCGGCTTCACCCGCGACTTCACCCTCCCCGAGGGCCCGGTCAGCTTCGTCTACGACGCTTCGGTGAACTACGCGGCCGCAGGCATCCCGCTCGTCGTGCTGGCGGGCAAGGAGTACGGCTCGGGCAGCTCCCGCGACTGGGCCGCGAAGGGCACCTCGCTGCTGGGCGTCAAGGCCGTCATCGCCGAGAGCTACGAGCGGATCCACCGCTCCAACCTCATCGGCATGGGCGTCCTGCCGCTCCAGTTCCCCGAGGGCGCATCTGCCGATGGCCTGGGCCTGGACGGCACGGAGACGTTCGCGTTCACCGGCGTGACGGCTCTCAACGAGGGCACCACGCCCGAGACGGTGCGGGTGACCGCCACCAAGGCCGACGGCTCACAGATCGTCTTTGACGCGGTGGTCCGGATCGACACCCCCGGCGAGGCCGACTACTACCGCAACGGCGGCATCATGCAGTACGTGCTGCGGCACCTGGTTACCCAGGGGCAGGCCGCCTGATCGCGGCTGCGTCGCACGCGCGTCACCCCGGCCGGGCACACTGGCCGGGGTGACGCATTTCTAGGAGGAGACGGCATGGACGAGCAGATACGCATCCGGGTGGCTGAGGCCCCCGCCGGCGGGGCCCGCATCGCCTGGTCCTATCTGGGAACTCTGCTCGCGGCGCTCGTCGCCACCTTGATCTGGGCCGGATGGAGCCCGTTCGGATCGATGGTGTGCTCCAGCGAGGACACCTCGTGCCAGCTCGGTTGGAACATCGTCGGCTGGGTGCTGGGGATGGTGGTGGCACTCGCCCTGCCCGCCTACTGCCTGCGGCTGGGATTCGCCTGGTGGGGGGTCGGGGCGATCATCTTGCTGTCGACGCCGTTGTGGGCCGACGGCGCCGGAACCGCAGTGATCGTGGTGGTGGTGCTGCTGGCGCCCCTACTGGCCGCCGGCGTCACCTGGCGCGGCGAACGGCAGCCCAGGTGGCTGACCTGGGCGCTCGTCGCGATCCTCGGCTTGGCCATCGTCGGATCCGTCCTGATGCTGCTGGTGTAGACGGTCGGCGGGGCATTGCCCGTCGACGAACGCCACCCTACAATCGAACACGCGTTCGAACTATGGGGGTGGTGGCGATGGCTGAGATGGCGTGGACGCCGAGGGGGGCGCATGGCTTCGCTCGGCATGCGGAGGGGTACCGCCCCACCGGGCGCACCCGGTTCCCCGACCACACCTCGGCCTACGTCCCGCCAGGCTGGCCGACCGAGGTACAAGCCCCAGGATCGCCCGAATGGGAGGCCAGCGCAGCCGCCTTCCTGCTGGATTGCTGCCCGGCCGATTATCGCGGCTACCCGGTGCTAAGGCGGCATCCCGTCATCTTGGCGCGCTTCGCCACGGCCTACGTGGAGTCCCAGCTCACCGCTTGCCACGACGGCCTGGGAGAGGTTCGAGCCAGCCTCGGCCCGCTGGTCGAACCTCCTGTGCTGGAGGCGGCCCTCGCCGCCTGGCATGAGCAAGAGGCATTGCTGCGCCGCCGGCGCCGGGAGGTCGGCCTGGTGGAGGACGCCTTGCGGGGGGCGGTCTTCGTCAAGAAGCTCTGATCGCGACCCTGGGCAGACGGCGCGCGGAGCACCGGCGGATGGCGTTGTCGTCTGGGGAGCCTAGAATCGTTCCTATGTCCCTTCTCGATGCGGTGCACGGGCCGCGCGACCTGCGAGCCCTCAGCGCGCAGCAGTTGACGCAGCTGGCCGACGAGATTCGCGCCTTCCTGATCAGGAACGTGAGCCGCACCGGCGGCCACCTCGGGCCGAATCTCGGCGTGGTGGAGTTAACACTCGCTCTGCATCGGGTGTTCGATTCCCCGCACGACCCGATCATCTTCGACACCGGCCACCAAAGCTACGTCCACAAGATCATCACCGGCCGCCAGGCTGGCTTCCCCCGGCTGCGGAAGAAGGCGGGCCTGTCCGGATACCCCGATCGGGCCGAAAGCCCTCACGACTGGGTCGAGAACTCTCACGCCACTGCTTCCCTGAGCTGGGCCGAGGGCATGGCGAAGGGGTTTCGCCTCACCGGGGAGGACCGCACCGTCGTCGCGGTGATCGGCGATGGCGCCCTCACCGGCGGGATGGCCTGGGAGGCGCTCAACAACATCGCCGTCGGTGACGACCTCAAACTCGTGGTGGTGGTCAACGACAATGGCCGCTCGTACACGCCGACCGTGGGCGGCCTGGCCACCCATCTGGCAACGCTGCGGACCGACCGACGCTACGAACCCACACTCAAGCAGATCAAGCAGCGCGTCCGTTCCGCGCCGCTCATCGGCGGGCCGCTGTACGACGTCCTGCATGGGTTCAAGACCGGCGTGAAGGACATCCTTGCGCCGCAAGGGATGTTCAACGACCTCGGCCTGAAGTACATCGGACCCATCGACGGCCACGACGAGGCCATGGTGGAGCGCGCGCTCGAGTCGGCGAAGAACTTCGGCGGTCCGGTGCTGGTGCATTGCATCACCGTCAAGGGCAAGGGGTTCCGTGCGGCAGAGGAGGACGAGGCGGACCGTTTCCACGCCATCGGCCTCATCGACTCGCAGACCGGCGAGCCGCTGGCCTCCTCACCGCGACGCACCTGGACCGACGCCTTCCGGCAGCACGTCACCGAGGTCGCCTCGGCCCACCCCGAGGTGGTGGGCATCACCGCCGCCATGTTGCACCCCACCGGCCTGGATGACTTCGCCGCCGCCTTCCCGGATCGCGTCTTCGACGTCGGGATCGCCGAACAACACGCAGCCACGTCCGCCGCCGGGCTGGCCAGCGCGGGGCTGCACCCCATCGTCGCCCTGTATGCCAGTTTCCTGAACCGCGCCTTCGACCAGGTCCTGATGGACATCGCCCTCCACCGTCAGGGCGTCACCTTCGTCCTCGACCGTGCAGGGATCACGGGCCCCGACGGTCCGAGCCACCACGGCATGTGGGACACCTCGCTGATGGCCCTGGTGCCCGGCCTGCACCTGGCCGCGCCCCGCGACGAGGCGCGGCTTGCGTCCGCCTTGGAGGAGGCGGTCGCCCTGACGGACGCCCCGTCGGTGATCCGCTACTCCAAGGATCCGCTGCCAGATCCGCTCCCTGCGGTGTCGCATGGCGGAGGCGTCGACATCCTGGCTTCGCGGCCCGACGCAACGGTGCTCCTGGTCGGGTACGGCACGTTGGCGCACACGGCGGTCGAAGCGGCGAGACTCGCCGGTGACCAGGGAGTCCCCGTCACCGTCGTGGATCCCGTCTGGGCGCTGCCCGTCCCCGAGGCGCTGGTGGAGCTGTGCCGCGACTTCGACCTGGTCGTCACCCTGGAGGATGGCGGAGTGTCGGGAGGGTTGGGCGCTGCGCTGGCGCTGGCGTGCGGCCGCGCCGGTGTCTGGACGCCGGTACGCAACCTGGGCGTCCCCCAGGAGTTCATCGCG
>NZ_DAIOIA010000018.1:0-35531 GCF_036744435.1 Propioniciclava sp.
GTCGAATACTCCGTCCACGTCCTCGGCGATGTCATCGACGAACATCTGGCTGTGTGCGCAAAACCTCATCCAAGTTCCTTCCCTGCGATGTCAGGTGACGCGCCGGAGACCTGCGGCTCCGGGGTGTTGGTGGCGCCGCGCACGGCCCGCAGGATGCGGTTGCGGCGACGCGGGTCGAGGGCCCGTTCGAGGGCGTCGGCAAGGACGGAGAAGGCCAGGATGGTCGCCACGATGACGCCCGAGCTGACGAACAGCAACAGCGGCGTGGTCATCATCAGCGCCTGCCCCTCGGCGATCATCGACCCCCAGGAGGGGGTGGGTGGCAGCACGCCCAGCCCCAGGAAGCTGAGCCCGGAGGCCAACAGCATCGTGGAGGCCAGCGTCAGGGAGGCCTGCACGAGGACGGGCGGGACGACGCCGGGCAGCATCACCCGGAACAGGATGCGTGCGGGACGGCTGCCGATCACTTGGCTGGCTTGGACGTACTCCAGGTTGCGGATGGTGAGCACCTCGCCGTAGACCACGCGGGCGAAGGCGGGCGCGAACAGGATGCCCATGGTGATGATCAAGGTCACCTCGCCTTGGCCGAACAACGTGACGATCAGCAGGGCGAACACGACGGGCGGGAAGGCGAGAATCACTTCGACGCCCCGCATCGATAGCAGGCCGACGATGCCGCGGGAGGCGCCGCCGACGAGGCCCACCAGGACGCCGAGGACGGCGGCCAGGATGGTCGCCCCCACCGAGACGAACAAGTCGATGCGCGAACCGACGATCAGTCGGGAGAACGTGTCGCGGCCGAACTGGTCGGTCCCCAGCCAGTGCACCGCCGACGGGCCGGCGAGCCGGACGTCGCTTTGGGCGATGGGGTCGTAGGGCGCGATCAGGGTGGCCAGCACAGCCACCACGACGAGGATGACCAGGAATCCTGCGGCCAGCCCGGGTCCGGGACGGCGGAGTTCGGAGAGGAAGGATCGCATCGGCGTCATCAGTTCTTCCCTCTCGGGTCCAGGAATCCGTAGGCGATGTCGACGAGCAGGTTCAACAGCACGAACAGGGCCGCGATCACCAAGACGACGCCTTGGACGATCGGGTAGTCGCGCTGGGTCACCGCGTCGATGAGGAGCCCGGACAAGCCGGGATAGTTGAAGACCCGCTCGATGATGACCGTGCCGCCGAGCATCGCCCCCATCTGCAGACCGGTGACGGTCAGCACCGGGGAGAGCGAGTTGCGCAGGATGTGACGCCGGAAGACGGTGCCTTCACCGAGCCCGACCGCGCGTCCGGTGCGTACCCAGTCGCGCTGCCCCAACCCCAGCACGGACGAGCGGGTCATGCGGGCGATGATGCCGGTGAATCCCAGCGCCAGCGCGGCCGTGGGCAGCACGAGGCTGCGGACGAACCCGAGGGCGTCGCGCTCGAAGGGAACGAAGCCCCCCGAGGGCAGGACCTTGAGCTGGACGCCGAAGACGTAGACCAGCAGCACCGCGGCGACGAAGGAGGGAATGGCGACGCCGACAGACGTGGCGACGAGGACCGTCTTGTCCCACCAGCCCCCGAAACGGGCGGCGCTCGCACCGATCGAGACGCCGAGCAGGAGTGAGACCGCCGCCGAGGTGGCGATGAGGATGAGCGTCCGGGGCAGGCGTTGGGCGACGAGGTTCAGCACGGGCTGGTTGTTCTGCAGGGAGGTGCCCAGCGAGCCGGTCGCCAGGTTGCTCAGGTAGTTGAGGTATTGCTGCCAGACCGGGAGGTTCAGCCCGAGCTGTTCGCGCAGTGCCTGCACCGCGGCCTCGGTCGGGGTGGCGCCGGTGCCGGTGAGGATGGTGCGGGCCGGGTCGCCGGGCACCAGTTGGAGCGCCAGGAAGACCACGGTGGCCACCACGAACAGCAGGACGACCCCGGCGAGCAGTCGTTTGAGAATGTTGAGTGCCATCAAGCAGGTGCTTTCGGGACAGGTGTGGGGGCGGCGTGCCGCCCCCACACGGGCGGACCTACGGCTGCAGGGACGCGCCGGCGAGGGTGTAGCCGGAGTCGAACGTCAGGAAGCCGGGGATGTTGCTGAAACCGGCCACCTTCGTGCTGTAGCCGTAGGCCTGGGCACGCCACGCGAGCGTCACGATCGGGGCCTGGTCGAGCACGTACTGGGAGACCTCGTTGTAGAGGGCTCGCCGTGCGGTCTCATCGGTGGACGCCCGGCCCTGGGCCAGCAGGTCGTTCAGCTTCGCGTCGTCGTACCCATAGGACGAGTTCTGCGCGCCGCTGGGGGTCAGCATCTGGGTGAGGAAGGACGGGTCGTTGGTCAGGCCCGAGGTTCCATACACGGCGATGTCGTAGTCGCCGGCCGCCCCGAGTTGCAGGCGCGTCGGCCAGTCGGGGAGGTTCATCTCCAGCGTGATGCCGATCTTGGCCAGGTCGTTTTGGACCGAGATCGCCGTGTTCTTGTGGAAGTCGTACTGCGAGGAGGACAGCATCGTGGCGGTGAACCCGTTCGGGTATCCGGCCTCAGCCAGCAGTGCGCGCGCCTTGTCGAGATCCTGCTTGTAGTAGTCCGCGTAGGCGGCGTCGTAGTAGGCGCTGCCTTCTGGCATCGGCATGCCGTTGAGCGGCTTGCCCTGGCCGGCGAGGGCGGAGTCGACCACCGCTTGGCGGTCGACGGCGTACGCGACGGCCTGACGGACGCGAGGATCGGAGAACGGTCCGGTCCCGGACGTGTTGAACTCCAGGTACATGAACGGGCCCTCGGTGCTGTCGAGGACGAGGTTGGAGTTGGACTTCACCTGGTTGTAGCTGTTCCAGCCGACGAAGGAGACCGCATCGACGCTGCCGCTGAGCAGGGCGTTGTCGCGTGCCGTCTGGTCGGTGATGATCTTGAATTCGATGCCGTCGAGCTTGGGCTGATCCGCGTCGTAGTAGCCGTCGAAGGCCTTCACGACGAAGCTCGTGCCCTGTTCGTAGCTGACGAACTGGAAGGGCCCGGCGCCCACATAGGTGGGGTCGGCCTGGCCGAGCGTCTCGCTGGGGAGGATCGCGCCCGACACGTCCGCCAGGAACGACAGGAACGCGGCGTCCGGCGCGGACAGCCGGACCACGACGGTCACGTCGTCGGGGGTGTCGATCGAGGCGATCCCGGCGGCCGCGGTGTACAGCTTGGCGGAGTGGGCCGGGTCAGCCATGTATTCCAGGGAGGCCTTGACGTCGGCACTGGTCAGGGCGCTGCCGTCGTGGAACGTCAGGCCGGGGCGCAGATGGAAGGTGAAGGTCTGCGCGGCCTCCTCCTCCCACGAGGAGGCGAGCGCGGGAACGACCTCACCGGTGGCGTCGTACTGCACCAGCCCGCGGTGCAGGACGGCGTTGAGGATCATGGACGCCGACCCCTGATTCTGGGGGGTGGTCAGCTTGGGGACGTCGCTGTCGAGCCCGTAGAGCAGTGTCCCTCCGGTGCTCGCGGTGGCCCCGCCTGTGCTGGCCGGGCTACACGCGACCAGACTCAGCAGGAGTGCCCCGACGGCCACGCAGGCCGATGCGAGGCGTCCCCATCTGCGGGATCTCGGGCGTATGGGTGATGCCATGGTGTCTCCTCCTGGTGCTCCACAAGAAACCTGCCCTGGTGGCTTCATCGCCACCCTTGTCGGCGGTCGCCGGCCTCGTGCGGTGTAGGTCCGGGTTGTCCCGGTGGCCGGCTTGGGAACGATCCCAACCTCCGATACCCAGAACTCTGCTGCAGGTTTGGGAACGGTGTCAAGGAATTCCGTCGGCCTTAACGGGCTCGTAACTCCGCGGCCCCCGATACCGCGAACAGCCCAGTGATCGGCATAGACAGTACTCTGTCGAGTGCTCAAGAACAGGAGACAGGAATGACTCGACGCCCCCACGCGGTCACGATCGTCGACGTCGCCCGCGAGGCCGGCGTGTCCAAGTCATCGGCCGCCCGAGTCCTCGCCGGACGCGGATCGGCCAGCCAGGCGACCCAGCAACGCGTCCACGCCGCGGCCCAGCGGCTCGGCTACCGACCCAACGCCCTCGCCAAGGCGATGATCTCCGGCAGCAGCAACACCATCGCCGTCATGATCCCCGACGTGGCCAGCCCCTTCTTCTCCGCCGTCGTGCGGGGCGCCAGCGACGCGGCCCACGCCGCCGGCTTCGAGGTGCTCCTCGGCAACACCGACAACGATCGCGACGTCCAGGCGCGCTCCATCGAGGTCCTGCGCGAGAAACAGGTGGACGGGTTCGTCATCGCCCCCGTCTTCGAGGACGAGCCCGTCAGCGTGCGCAGCCTCGTCGACGACGACATCCCCGTCGTCCTCCTCGACCGGCGCATGCCCGCCCTCGCCGACGTCCCGCTGGTCTCCGTCGACCACAGCTCGGCGGCCCGCATGGCCGTGGAACACCTCCTGGCGCTCGGCCACCGGCGCATCGCCATCGTGACCGAGGCCGCCGACAGCCTCGACGCGCTCCGTGCTCAGGACCCGACGGTTCTGCGCCCCTCCCATCAGCGCCTCCTGGGCTACGCCGACGCCCTCGCCGCCCACGGGATCGAGCGCGACCCCGCCCTCATCATCCCCTCCGCCTACGACGCCGACGCGGCAAGCCGCGCGGTCGCAGACGCCCTGGGACGCGTCCCGTTCACCGCGCTGCTGTGCACCGACTCCGTGCTGACCCTCGGCGCCTACCGCCACGTGGCCAGTGCCGGCATCGACGTGCCCGACGCGTTCTCCTTCATCGGAATCGACGACCAGGAGTGGACCACGCTCGTCCGACCGTCGATCACCGTCGTCGACCAGCCCCGCTACCGGCTGGGGGCCGCCACCATGAACATGCTGATCGCGCAGATCCGAGACGTCGCCGAAGTGCCCACGAACCTGGTGCTGGACGCCGAACTCATCGCGCGAGCATCGACGTCCGCACCACGCTGACCGGGATTCAGTCGGTCGTCCGGCCGTCGAGCCGATCCTGCTCGCGGGCCTGCTCACTGCGTCCCGACGGATCGCCGTAGCCGCCCGCCCCGGCCGTCTCGATCGACGCGGACTGCCCGGGATGCAGAACGGTGTAGCCGTGATCGATCGGCGCCGCGTCCTCGCTGAGGATGCACGTCGCCGACGTGCCCGAGCCGCCGCCGAACAGCCCCCAGGGCTGCGACTTCTGGCGGCTGGTGTCCAGCCAGAAGTGCACATCGGGCGCCTCGACGCGGATCTTGCGCCGGATGCCCATGCCCCCGCGGAATTCGCCGTCCCCACCGGAGCCGTCGAGCAACTCGTAGGCCTCGACCATGAGCGGGTACTCCGCCTCCAGCGACTCCACCGGCAGGTTCGACGTGTTCGTCATGTGCACCTGGACGCCGTCGAGGCCGTCCTTGTTGAACCGGGCCCCCGACCCTCCGCCGATGGTCTCCAGGTAGACGAAGTCACGATTGCGGACGCTGTCGTGGCCTGAGAAGTGCACACCCGTGTTGGCGCCGTTGGAGGCCGCCGTGACCCGGGTGGGCACCGCCGGGGCGAGCGCCCCCTCGATGAGGTCGACGACCCGCTGGCAGGTCTCGCTGCGACCGTTCACCGCCGCCGGGGCGCTGCAGTTCAGGATGGACCCCTCATCGGCCTCGATGGTGATGGGCCGGTAGAGGCCTGCGTTCGGGGCGATGTCGGGATCGATCAGCGTCTTGACCGTGTAGTAGACGGCCGCATACAGCCCGGTCCACACCACGTTCACGCTGGCCCGGACCTGGCGGGGGTTCCCGCGGAAGTCGAACGCCATCTCGTCCCCGGACACCACGATCGCGACGCGCAGCGTGAGTTCGTCGTCCAGTTCCGGGGCGTCGAAGAGGTCCTCGAACGCGTAGGTTCCATCCGGGATCGCCGCGATCGCGGCGCGTGTCCGGCGCTCGGTGTAGTCCAGCAACTCCTCCGCGACAGCGGCGATCTGCGCGGCACCGTAACGCTCGATCAGTTCCTCGTAGCGCACGGTCGCGACCCGCAGCGCGGCTTCCTGCGCGCGCAGGTCCGCCATCCGCTCCGACGGGATCTGGCAGTTGAGCAGGATCAACTCGAGGAGTTCCTCCTGCAGGACGCCCTCGCGCCGCAGGTGCACCGGAGGGATCCGGATCGCCTCCTGGAAGATGTGCGCATGCCCGCGATCGCCGAAGTCGGCGTGGTGGGCGAGCGTGGCCGCCCAGGCGTGCAGCACGCCGTCGACGAAGATCGGCGTCGCCAACACGATGTCGGGCAGGTGCGAGCCGCCCCCGGTGTAGGGGTCGTTGCCGATGAAGACGTCCCCAGCATGGACGCCCTCGTCACCGATCCGGGCGCGGATGGCGTCCACGATGCCCATCAGGGAGCCCAGGTGGAGCGGGGATCCGCCCTCGTCCTGGGCCACGGCCCGGCCCTGGGCGTCGAACAGGCTGGCGGTGCAGTCGCGGCGCTCCTTGATGTTGGGCGAGAACGCGGCCTTGACCAGGGTCTCGCTCATCTCCTCCACGATGGTCGAGAAGGCCGAGCCGACGACCTCGACCAGGACGGGGTCCAGGGCGGGCGTCGGGGGTCGGGTGGCGGTGCTCATCGGGGATCTCCAATCCGGATCACGAGGTTCCTCAGCGCGTCGATGGTGCAGGTGTCCCCGGGCAGCAGCACCGTGGTGGTGTCCATCTGCTCGATGATCGCGGGCCCGGCGATGGTCTGTCCGGCCCCCAGCAGCGTCCGGTCGTACACGGGCACGCGACGGTAGCCCTGTGCGGGGTCGAAGCAGGTGTCACGGTGGGCCACCACCGCCTGGGCGGGGTCCTGCTCCAGCGGCTCGCTGTGCCGCAGCTCCACCCGGGGCGTCGTGCCGCTGGCCTCCAGCCGGAAGGTCACCACCTCGATGGGCGACTCGGGTGAGCGGTAGCCGTACACCCGTTCGTGGGCCGCGTGGAACGCCTCGGCCACCACGGCCAGTACCTCGGCGTCCAGGTTCGATCCCTGGGGCAGGTCGACGGGGAGTTCGAAGTTCTGACCGGCGTAGCGCAACTCCAGGCGACGCACGCCGCCGCGGTCCTGCGGCGCAACGCCTTCCTCCTCAAACCAGGCCTGCGCGCGTTCCTGCAGGACGCCGAAGCCGTGTTGCAGTTCCGGCAGGGCCGCCTGCGTCAGGGGCGTGATCTGGGTGCGCATGAAGTCGGTGCGGATGTCGGTCATCAGCAGGCCCAGCGCGGACTGCGCGCCGGGCACCTCGGGCACCACGATCGTGGTCATGCCGAGCTCACGGGCGAGCCGGGAGGCGTGCAGCGGTCCGGCACCGCCGAAGGGGACCAAGGCGTAGTCACGCGGGTCGTAGCCGCGCTTGACCGAGACCACCCGGATCGCCCGGGCCATGTTGGCGGTGACGACGCGCAGGATTCCCAGCGCCGCCTGTTCCACCGACAGCCCCAGCGGTGCGGCCAGGCGCTCCACGGCCCGGATCGAGGCCTGCCGGTCGATCTTCATCTGGCCGTTGAGCAGGTACTCGGGGTTCAGCGTCCGCAACACGACGTTGGCGTCGGTGACGGTGGCGCCGTCACCGTTGCCGTAGCACGCCGGACCGGGGAAGGCGCCAGCGCTCTGGGGGCCGACGCGCAGGTGCTGACCGCTGTCGATCCAGCCCAGCGATCCCCCACCCGCGCCAACGGTGTGGATGTCGAGCATCGGAGACCGCAGCGGGCGTCCCTCCAGTTCCATGCCGGAGGTGACCTTGGGCTTGCCGCCCTGCACCAACGAGATGTCGCTCGACGTCCCGCCCATGTCGAAGGTGATGATGTCGGCGAACCCGGCCGCGCTACAGATCTCCGCAGCTCCGACCACCCCGGTACTCGGACCGGACAGCACCAGCCGCACCGGCATCGCCTCGGCGGTCTGGAACGGGATGACGCCACCGTTCGACTGCGTGACGTGAGGCACGGGGCGCAGGCCGTTGCGGGCCAGCGTCTCCCGCAGCCGGGCCAGGTAGCGGTACACCACCGGGCCGACGTAGGAGTTGGTGACGACGGTGGAGAGCCGTTCGTATTCGCGGAACTCGGGCAGCACCTCACACGACAGCGAGACGTAGGCGTCCGGATGCTCCTCCGCGATGATCTCGCCGATGCGGAGCTCGTGGTCGGGCACCAGGTAGCTGTACAGCAGGCACACCGCGATCGAGTCGACGCCGTCAGCCTTCAGGGCCCGGACGGCGGAGCGGACCTCGTCCTCGTCCAGGGGAGTCTCGATCGCACCCGTGTGACGCACCCGCTCGGTGACCTCGAGGCGGTGGCGGCGGGCCACGAACGGGAGGGGCTTGTCGGCCTGCGGGTCGTACATGTCGGGGCGCCGACCGCGGCCGAGCTCGAGCAGATCGCGGAACCCCTTCGTCGTGATGAGGCCGGTGGTCACCCCGCGGCCGGTGAGCAGCGCGTTGGTCCCGACGGTCGTCCCGTGGGCGAAGTAGGAGACCTCGGCGATGTCGCGCCCGCCGACCTGCTCCAGCAGTTCCTCGACCCCGTGCAGGATCGCCCGGCCGGGGTCATCGGGTGTGCTGGACACCTTACGGACGTGCACGCGGCCGGTTGCCTCGTCGAATGCGCAGACGTCCGTGAACGTCCCTCCGGTGTCGACGCCGATCCGTAGACTCACCTGTTCACCTCTGTCTTGTCGTGCCGCGCCGGGGTTCCGGCGTCGGTTGCGGGGCGGAAGGGGGTCCCGTGGCCGAAGGCCCCCGGGGCCAGGCACACCTGGGCAGCATGGGCGCTGGCCGAGGCGAGGACGGCACGCTTGTCGCGTCCGGCGAGCAGGCCGACCAGGACGCTGGAGATGAAGGCGTCGCCGGCCCCCAGGGTGTCGACCACCTGCACGAGGTCGGCCGGCTGGTGCAGCACCCAGTTCGCCGAGGCCAGGTAGGCCCCCTCGGAGCCGCGCGTGACCAGGGCGTAGGTGGCTCCGGCCGCGACGACGTCGCGCGCCAGCGCGACGCTCTGCCCGTCGTCGCGATGGCTGGAGGAGAACGCGGCCAGGAACAGGTGCGGCAGCATCGGCTCCGCCTCGGCCAGGTCCATCCGGGTACCGAAGTCGAACGACACCCGGGTCCGGGCAGCCATCGCCGCCAGGTGCGGGAACAGTGACCCGGCGTATCCGGCGTGGACCACGTCGAACCGCTCCATGGCGTCCAGTTGTCCCTCGTCAGGCGCGAACAGGGCCACGCCCTTGCCTGAGCCCAGGAAGACCCGGTCGGCGCCGACGCTGTCCACGTCGGCGTAGGCGTTGGGGCCTGCTGCGGTGCGCGTCAGCGAGGTGTCCACGCCCTCCTGGGTGAGGCTGCGCAGCACATGCTGGCCCGCCTCATCGCTGCCCACCACGCCAAGGTAGGACGACTGGGCCCCCAGCCGGGCGGCGAACACGGCCACATTGACCGCGTTGCCGCCGGGGAACATGAGCCCCAGTCTCCGATAGCGATCGACGACGTTGTCGCCGGCACCCAGAAGACGCATCAGTAGCTGACCTTGTACATGTAGCGGCGCACCGAGGTGTCGTGGCCGCGACGGGCGGCCACGTGATCGAGTACCCGGCGTTCGGCGCTCATCAGCGCGACCACGCTGAGGTCGGGGCGGCTCTCAGCCGGGATGCCGGGCAGCGTGAACGCCGCCGTGTCGACCACGCCCAGGCCACTGGTGTAGTTCTCCCCGAAGCGGACGACACGCTCTCCCAGCGCCCGGCTCGAGTCCTCGGCCAGCAGCACGATCAGCGGGGTGTCCTCCAGGATCCGTTCGAAGGGACCGTGGAAGAAGTCGCCGCCGTTGATCGCCGCGGCGTCCATCCACTGCATCTCCTGGAAGTAGCACCAGGCCATCATCTTCGCCATCCCGTAGGCGGGACCGCCGCCCACGACGTACGTCAGCGGCGCGTCCGCGACGACGTCGGCGACACGCTCCCCCACCGAGGCGACCTCGTCCTTCACCGCGCGCAGGGCCGTGGGCAGGGCGGGAATGCCCGCTCGCAGGCGGGTGGCGACGTCGGTGACGCCGACTCCGGCCAGCAGCGCCGCCGCCACCTGCTCGTTGTGCACGAGCTTGGGCTCGGTCACGGTGATGGTGTCCGGGTAGTCGAGGTGGAGGTGGGCCGCCTCGGCGAGGCCGCTGGCCCCCTCGCGTGCGATGCCCACGACGGTGGCGCCCTTGCCGCGGGCGTACTGGGCCGCCGCCACGGTCTCGGGCGTGTTCCCCGAGTGGGACGCCGCGATGACCAGGGCGTGTTCGTCGACGCCGATCGGATCCCGGGAGGTCAGCTCGGCGCTGGTGATGCGCTCGGTCGCGAAGGCGTCGGTGTAGCGGTTGAGGAGGTCGAAGGCGGGATAGGTTCCGAAGTGAGAGCCTCCACAACCCACCAGGTAGACCCGTTCCAGTCCGCGCTCCAGCGCCACGTCGACGATCCGGCGTGCTTCGCCGTCTTGGTCGACCGCGTGCTGGACGCTGGCCACGAAGTCATCGGGGACGGGGATCGGTGTGCTCATCGCGTGTTGTGCCTCTTCCGTGTCGGGGACGATCGAGGGCGTTCCCACCACATTGGGAACGTTCCCAGCACGTCTAACTTGCCACCGGATTGGGATCGGTGTCAACCCATCGTTTGTGACGATCATGAGACAAGAACGAGTTGCGCGTGCACCCCCTCACACCACATCCCAGCCGGGAGTTGCGAGCGGCAGGGCGCGCGGCGCCACCTGCCGTCGGAGCACCGTTCACGCCGGGTGAACACGCCGGGGCGGCCCGCTGCTGGTCCACCCGGGTCATCCGGCCCAGCGGCGCGACGAGGCCGTCAGCCCAGGCGAACTCACGGGGTCAGAAGCCGCAACTCTCCGCGCGCACCGAGGGGCGCGGACGCGACGTCAGCCCCGGAACCTCTTGCGCAGGATCATGGCGTCTCGATGTACGAGTTCACGATCGAAGCCCTCCCCCAGCTCGGCCGCCAGCGCACGGGTCGATCGACCCAGCATGTCGGGCAGGTCGTCTGAAGAGTAGTTGACCAGGCCGTGTCCCACTAAGGCACCGTCTGGGCCGACCAGCCGGACCGGGTCACCGGCGTGGAAGTCCCCGGTGAACCCGGTGACCCCGGCCGGCAGCAGCGACGCCTTGCGTTCGACCACGGCCCGCACCGCGCCCGCGTCGAGCGACACGACGCCCTCCACCTTGGACGCGTAGGCCAGCCAGAGCATCTTGCGGGAGCGGCGGCGATCGGACGCCCGAAACAGCGTGCCGACCGGTTCCCCGGCCAGTGCGGAGCGCACGGCCGTCGCGGACGCAAGCACGGTGTTGACCCCGGCGTGGGTGGCGATGCGCGCCGCCTCGAGCTTGGTCGTCATGCCGCCCGTGCCCACCGAGGAGCCGTTGCGGCTGGTATCGACGTCGAGGTCCTCCACCTCGGCCACGTCGGTGATGCGCCGCGCCCCCGGACGAGAGGGGTGATCGGTGTAGAGGGCGTCCACGTCGGAGAGCAGGAACAAGGCCTCGGCGCCGACCAGGTGAGCCACCAGCGCCGCCAGCCGGTCGTTGTCGCCGAAGCGCAACTCGTTGGTGGCGACCGTGTCGTTCTCGTTCACCACCGGAACCGCCCCCAGTTCGAGCAGCCGCGTGAAGGTGCGCTGGGCGTTGGCGTAGCTCGCCTGCCGGGTCACATCCTCGACCGTCATGAGGACCTGCCCGACCGTCAGCCCGTGCGCGGCGAACAGCGAGGTGTAGCGGGCCAGCAGCAGCCCCTGCCCGACGGAGGCGGCCGCCTGTCGGGTGGCCAGGTCACGAGGACGCCGCTGCATCCCGAGCGGCTCGAGCCCCGCCGCGACCGCACCCGAGGACACGACCACCACATCCGTTCCGCCGGCCCGGGCGGCCGCGATCGCGTCGACCAGCGCATTGAGCTGCGGCATGTCGATGCGTCCGCTCCGGTCCGTGATGGACGAACTGCCGACCTTGACCACGATCCGTCGCGCCTCCGCGATGGACCGGCGAATGGCGGGGCTCACTCCGTGTCATCCCCGCCCACGCGCCAGCTCTGCTTCGGATCGCGCGGCAGCCCTTCGGCCGCCGCCTTGGCCGCGTGGTACTCGGCGTCGAGTTCGCGGCGCCTGCGGACCGAGGCCCGCTGACCGTGCAGCCGCTCGTCATCGCCGCGCCGGGCGAGGATCTCCGCCCCCGAGGAGACCTGCGGAGCGAAGTCGAAGACGACCGGGTCGTCCCCAGCGCCGATCGCCACCGCATCCCCTTCACGCGCCCCCAGCTCCAGGAGCCGGTCCTCGATGCCCAGCCGGGTGAACCGATCGGCCAGGTAGCCGACGGCCTCCGGGTTGGCGAAGTCCGTCTGCTTCACCCAGCGCTCCGGCTTCTCCCCGCGCACCCGCCACACGAATCCGCCCTCACCATCGCCCATCTGCTTGACGGTGAACGCGGGTCCGCTCGACGCGACCGGCTCCGGCCTGATCACGACCCGCGGAGCCGCAGGCTCGGGCGCCGCCGCCCGCCGCTCCCGCACCAGGTCCGCCATGGCATACGTCAGGGCGGGGAGGCCCTCGCCGGTCTTCGTGGACACCGCGAACACGGGCCAGCCGCGCGCGGCCAGATCGGGAGCGACCAGGTCCGCCAGTTCCCGGGCGTCCGGGATGTCGATCTTGTTGAGCACCACCAGCCGGGGCCGGTCCTCCAGTCCGCCGTAGGCCGCCAGTTCGCCCTCGATCACGTCGAGGTCGGTGAGCGGATCGCGGCCGGGCTCATACGTGGCACAGTCGATGATGTGGGCGATGGCCAGGCAGCGCTCGATGTGGCGCAGGAACTCGTGCCCGAGCCCGCGGCCCTCGGAGGCCCCCTCGATCAAGCCGGGCACGTCGGCGACCGTATAGGTCGTCTCGCCGGCGACGACGACACCCAGGTTCGGCACCAACGTCGTGAACGGGTAGTCGGCGATCTTGGGCCGGGCGCGGCTGATCGCCGCGATCAGGCTCGACTTGCCCGCGCTGGGGAAGCCCACCAGGCCGACGTCGGCCAGCACCTTGAGTTCGAACGTGACCGCACGCTGCTCGCCGTCCTCGCCCAGCAGGGCGAAGCCCGGCGCCTTGCGCGCCGACGTCGCGAGGGCCGCATTGCCCAGGCCACCCCGGCCACCCGCCGCGATCACCGCCTCGGCACCCTCCCCGACCAGGTCGGCGATGATCTGCCCGGTGTCCGCGTCGGCGATGACGGTGCCGTCGGGCACGTTCAAGACGACGTCGGCGCCGTTCGCGCCCGCCTTGTGATCGCCTTCGCCGGGTTGGCCGTTGGTGGCACGGCGCTGGGACTGCCGGTGATAGTCGACCAGGGTCGTCAGCCCGGGGTCGACGCGGACGATCACCGACCCGCCGTGCCCCCCGTTGCCGCCGTCGGGGCCACCGAGCGGCTTGAACTTCTCCCGGTGCACCGACGTGCAACCGTGGCCACCGTTGCCGCCCTGGACGCGTAACGTGGCACGGTCAACGAATGAGGGAATGGCCATGACGAGGGATTCTACCGGTCGTCGGCGATTCCTCCCGGTCGCACCCGTCCCGCGAGGTATCCGGCCACCCCGGCACGCAGGTTCTCCCCCGCCCCGGCCAGTGCCTCGGCGAGAGGTTGCCCAGCGGGGGTGATCTGCACCAGCGCCTCCACGGCGCCGTCGGTGCGCAGCGCCTCGGCCTCGGGCTGGACGCGTCCGGCGAAGATCACCACCGGGACGCCGTGCCGCCGGGCCGCGTCCACCACGCCTGCCGGGGCCTTTCCGGCGAGCGTCTGCGCGTCGACCGAGCCCTCCCCGGTGAGGACCAGATCGGCCCCCGCCACCCGCTCGTCGAGATGCAGCAAGTCGGCCACCAGCGCGATGCCCGGCGTGAGGGA
This sequence comes from Propioniciclava sp., assembly GCF_036744435.1. Lineage (NCBI taxonomy): Bacteria > Bacillati > Actinomycetota > Actinomycetes > Propionibacteriales > Propionibacteriaceae > Propioniciclava > Propioniciclava sp. The sequence goes on from NZ_DAIOIA010000018.1 coordinate 13,862, forward strand.
CGCCCCCAGGAAGCCCAGCAGCGCGAACCCGAGGCCGCCCGCCGCCCCCGCCCCGGCGTCGGTGGCCCGCGACCCCTGGCCGGACAGGTCCGCCACCGCCGCCAGGATCGCGTCCAGCCGAGGGACATCATCGGGAGAGGCGCCCTTCTGCGGCCCGAACACGGCCGAGGCCCCGCGCGGGCCGGTCAACGGGGTGTCCACGTCGCAAGCCACCCGTACCGTAACCCCTGCCAGGCGCGTCTCCAGCCCGGTGGCGTCGATCCGGGCCAGCCGCGCCAGCCCTCGTGGGGTGGTGGCGACCTCGCATCCGGCGGCATCGAGGAACCGCACCCCTAGGGCGGCCAGCATGCCCGCCCCGGCATCGTTGGTCGCGGAGCCGCCCAGGCCGATCAGGAGTTCCGTGGCGCCGGCGTCCAGCGCGGCGACGATGAGCTGGCCCACGCCGCGAGTGTCGGCGTCCCAGATGGCGCGCTCGTCGTCGGCGACGGCCTCCAGGCCGACGGCACTGGCCACCTCGATGATGGCGAGCCGCCCCGCCACGGCCATCTCGCCGAGGGCCTCGCGACCGAGGGCGTCCAGCACCGGTACCGGGAGCAGGCGGGCACCCAGGGCGGCTGCCAGCGCGTCGGCGAACCCCTCTCCGCCATCCGACAAGGGCAACTCCAGGGCGACCGCGCCGGGCCAGGCGTCCTGGACGCCTGCCGCCATGGCGGCCGCCGCGTCGCGGGCCGTGAGGGCGTGCTTGAACGAATCGGGGGCACACACGATGGTCGGAGCCATGGCGTCACTCCCGCCCGCGGAACGCGTCCAACTCGCGCCGCTGTTTCTTGGTCGGGCGCCCCGCCCCCCGGTCACGGACCGCGACCTTGCCCGTCATGGCCTCGATGGGCGGCGGCTGGGCCGGCGTGTGATCGAGGTAGGCCTGCTGGGCGACGGGCGCCCCGACGCGTTTGACCAGCGTGGGGTTGAGCACCTCGACGATGGTCTCCTCACCGGAGCGGCGCACCCGCACCGTGTCGCCGGTCGCCACCGGCTGCGCGGCCTTCGCCGGTGCGTCGTTGACGCGTACGTGCCCGCCTCGGCACGCGGCGGTGGCGGCGGACCGGGTCTTGAAGAGCCGGACCGACCACAGCCAGGCATCCAGGCGCGCCATCGCCGGCCCCTCTCACCAGGTCAAACCGTGCCCCAGAGTGTAGTGGTTGCCCTCGGCGTCCACGTAGGCGTAGGTGAGACCGTCAGCCAGGTACTCCTGCTTGGCGTAGCCGGGGACGTCGTTGGGGGACGCGCAGTGACCTTCGTCATCGACGGCGATCACCGCGGCCGACGACGGCAGGGTGAGCGGGAGCCGTCCGTGTGGGGCTGAAACCCCGGCCAGGACGTCGAACTGCGCATCGAAGAACGTCGAGAATCCGGCGACGAGCGCGTCCGCCAGGGGCTCGACGTCGTCCAGGATCCACGGCATCGCCACATTCACCGAGACGATCACCTGCTGGCCCCTGGCCCGGGCTTCCCGCGCCAGGGTGCGGAACCGGTCCGCCCCGAGCAGCGTCGTCTCCGTGTAGGTCTCCCCCGTCGTCGAGGTGAGTTCCTTGTCCTCGCACAGGGACAACTCCAGCAGCCCCGGGGTGGATGTGAAGTAGTTGCCCGACTGCGGGTCGGCGAACAGCACGACGGCGTCCGCGTCTTCGGGCCGCTCGACCAACTCCAGGCCCGGGTGAGCGGACGCGGCGGCCCGGGCCTGCGCCGTCTTGAGGTCGGCGCGCTCGGCGCTGCGATGGAACACCTCCGCGTAAACCCTCGTGCCGGGCCGCATCGGGAGCGTGCCTGCGGTGTTCTTCAGCACCACCACCGAGTCCCGGTGGGTCCGGGCGGCGAGTTCCCAGCCCGGAGAGGCCGCCACCCGGGCATCCGCCGCGTCGGCGTCGACGTACGTCATGTCGTCGAACAATCCCAGGGAGAACATCTCGATCAGCAGTCGAGCACTGGCCTGCTCGAGGCGAGCGCGGCTGATCCAGCCCCGGTCGACCGCCGCGCGCAGGTCGGCCACATTGTTGGTGTCGGCGATGAGGTCGGTGCCTGCGTTGATCGCCTTGGCGAACCGCTCGGGGATCGACAGGTCCTCCACGCCCCAGCACATGTTGTCGGTGACCCCGGAGTCGGAGTTGAGGTAGCCGGTGAATCCGAGTTGCCCACGCAGGAGGTCGTGAAGGACGTAGTGGTTGAACGTGAAGCCGACCTCCTCGTAGGGGATCTCGACGCCGTCGACGGACTGCACCACGGACTTGGCGATGGAGGGGGCCGAGTAGTAGGGCATGAACGACGACGACGCCAGGGCTGCGCGGAAGGGCGGCAGGTGATAGCGCTCGAAGCTGCCCGGGGTCGGGTAGCAGTTCCATTTGCCCTCGGCGTAGTGGGGATCGAAGCCGTTCTCGCGGGCCCCTCCTCCGGGGAAGTGCTTGATGGTGGTGGCGATGCTGGTGCCCCCGACGCGGTCACCCTGCAGGCCCGCCACGAGCCTCTCCACGATGTCGGCGATGAGTTCGGGATCCTCCCCGAAAGTGCCGTAGATGCGTTGCCAGCGCGGGTCGGTCACGACGTCGGCCATGTACATGTAGCCCTTGCGGATGCCGACCGCGAGCCACTCCTCCCGGATCGCGGCGGCGAACCCGTCCACCAAAGCCGCGTCTCCACCTGCCGCGATGTCGCCACCGATGGCGGCGGCGATGCCGAGCGTCGCGGGGAAGGTCGAGAGTGCCCCCACGGCGTCGTTCATCCCGAAGACCGGTTCCCCGTTCTCGTTGCGGGAGTTGGAGGCGGCCAGCGTGGGGATGCCGAGCCGGGTCGCCTCGGCGACCTCGTTCATCGCGTTGTTCCAGGCGGCGAGCTGCCCGGCGGACACGTCGTCGCGGACGATGAAGTGGCGCAGCTTGAGGCGCTCGATCGTCTCGGTCGTGCCGAAGACCTGACGGGTGGCGAAGATGGACGTCCCCGCTTCGATGGTGCGTTCGTCGAGCGCCCCGTCGTGGGAGGTCTCGGCCCCGCTCGGGGCGCTGAAACCGGTGAACCGGGTGTTGATCAGCATCATGCCGACCAGTTCATCGAGATCCATCCGCGCGACCAGGTCGGCGGCACGCTCAGCCGGGCTGAGACGCCAGTCCTCGTACGGGTCGAGCCGCCCGTTGGCGTTGAGGTCCTTGAAGGTGAGTCCTTCGACGGTCACGAGCTTCTTGGAGCGGACTTCCAGAGCCGGCTGTTGCATGCATCCTCCTTCGACGACGACGTCGGAGATCATGTTAGGGACAACCGCCCTGACACGAGTAAGTTGCCGCGGGTTCCGGCCCGTGGATACAACGCAGCGAGGGCGCCCCGATGACGGGGCGCCCTCGCTGGTGATGTTCGGGTCAGGCCTGCTCGGCCAGCGCGATGTTGACGACGCGGCGGCCGCGACGCGAGCCGAACTCGACAGTGCCGGGCTTGAGCGCGTACAGGGTGTCGTCCTTGCCACGGCCGACGTTGTCGCCGGGGTGGAAGTGCGTGCCGCGCTGACGGACGATGATCTCGCCCGCGCCGACGTTCTCGCCGCCGAAGCGCTTCACGCCGAGACGCTGGGAATTGGAGTCGCGCCCGTTGCGGGAACTCGAGGCGCCCTTCTTATGTGCCATGTTCGGAGCCTCCTCAGGCGTCGATGCCGGTGATCTTGACGCGGGTGTAGCGCTGGCGATGGCCCTGACGCTTCTTGTACCCGGTCTTGTTCTTGTACTTCAGGATGTGAATCTTGGGGCCCTTGTGCTCGGCGAGCACCTCCGCCGTCACCGCCACCTTGGCGAGCTTGCCCGCATCGGTGGTCACGGCCTCGCCGTCGACCAGCATCAGCGGCGTGAGCGGCACGCTGGAGCCGATCTCGGCGTCGACGATCCTGTCGACGGTGAGGACATCGCCGACAGCCACCTTGTGCTGGCGTCCGCCGCTGCGCACGATCGCGTACACGCCTGACCTGCTTTCCTACGAAAATCTGTCGTCTGAACGAACATCGGGCTTGGGCCCGGGTCCTTCGGCGCCGGAGGCAACTCCCACTGAAGAGACCACACAGGGTTCGCCCGCGCAGGCACCGGGAATCAAGATTACTCGGCACGCTGGGCAGGGTCAAACCAATCCGTCACCCGACGCTACGCCATCGGCATCAGGTGAGTGTGCGGCGGGGCGTGGACGACGCCACGCGGGTCAAGCCGCTCGAACACCGCCACCGCGTGTCGGAACCCCGGCACCTGCCGTGGGACCCAGTCCTCGTGCGTGTCCGCATCGGGTCCAGGGTCCCTCCGACGAGGTGGCGAACCGCGTGGCCCACTCGGGCCGGGCCACCCCCACTCGGCAGGCAGATGCGTGAACCACCGCTCCAGCCCGGCGAACAGGGCGTCCGCCTTCGGACTACCGCGGGTGAGGACGACGTGACTGCCGGCCGACACCTGCAGCGTGGGGTCACGTTTCGGCAGCGCAGGTGGTAGTTCGGCACGGTGCGGAGCACCACCTCGGTCGCCACCGTCCTGCCGAGGCTCACCAGCAGTGCCTCGATGTCTGGGTCCGTGCGTGGGGAGGTCGTCAGCACCCCGCGCGAGGCAGGTCGGCCCCGATCGGGACCCAGGCCGCTGCGGCGAGTCCCACGCCTATCGCCGCTCGGCGCGACATCGTGGGGTGTCGGATTTGGTCACAATCTCCTCATTCTCTTCATCACATTGGTTACGCAACTGCGACCGTGGTCGCGACCCGGGGAAATAGGACGGTGCACGAATTGGCGCGCTCGTGCGCCGCGGTCACGCGGTTATCGGGGGCTGCGGCTGAGCGTGCACAAGGTGGTGAACTGCGGGAGGCCGTCCAGGGGGCCGGGCGGTGGCCGCCAGGTGCAAGGCGACGTCCGCGTAGGCGTACTCGATCACGTCGACGGGCGTGCGCAGCGTGACGCGGTAGTGGGCGATTCCGGTCGTGAGGGCATGAGAAAGCTGCTTCATCGGGGGTGGCGCTTGTCGCTGTCCGGCCGGAAACGGCGTTGAGCCGGAATGGACATACTCCGCCCCACAACCGTTGAAATGCGATCGGCGGGACTCCCTGATCAGGCTCGTCCGCTACTCCCCTGCGGCCAGGAACGCCAAGACGGCCCGCACGCGCCGGTTCTCCTCCCCGGGGCCCAGGTCGAGCTTGCTGAACACGTTGGCCACGTGCTTGCTGACCGCCCCCGGAGAGAGGAACAGCGCCTCGCCGATCTGGCCGTTCGAATTGCCCCGGGCCATCAGCTCCAGCACCTCCCGTTCCCGGGGCGTCAGCGCACCGAGCCGAGAGGGGGTGCGGTGCATCAGCCGCGCCGCCACGTCCGGATCCACGACGACGCCGCCCGCAGCGACCACCGCCAGGGAGCGCAGGAAGTCGGCGACCTCCGCAACCCGGTCTTTGAGCAGGTAACCCAGGCCGCCGCCACCCTCAGGCAGTCCCCCGGCGTCGGTATCGAACAGCTCCCGCGCATACTCGGGAGCGACGTACTGGCTGACCAGCAGCAAGGCGATGGCCGGATACGCGGCGCGGATCCTCAGCGCGGCCCGCAGCCCGTCGTCGGTCAGCGTCGGCGGCATCCGCACGTCGGTGATCGCCACATCGACCTGCGCGGCGTGCGCCGCCACCTCCGCGACCAGTTCGTTCGCGTCGCTGGCGCGCGCCAGCACCGTGTGACCCTGGCGCTCCAGGAGTCCCGCGATGCCCTCACGCAGCAGCGCCGAATCGTCGGCGACGATGATCTTCACCCCTCGATCCTCCCCGGCGTCCGCGGCGGGACGCCCGACTCTCCGTGACGCAGCAGCAACGGAATGCGCGCCACCACGGTCGTCGGCCCCCCGGACGGGCTGGTGAGCGTGAGATCGCCCCCGAAGGTACGCAGCCGCTCCCGAATGCCGGACAACCCGTGCCCGCCGGTCAGCACCGCCCCGCCCGGACCGTCGTCGACGACGCTGACGTGCAGGGCGGTGTCCGCCACGACGAGGATGCTGACGTGCGCCCCCGGTGCATGCTTGGCCGCATTCGTCAAGGCCTCGGATGCGAAGTACCAGGCGCTGCTCAACACCCCGCCGGGCAGGGGCGGAAGCGGGAACGGGACGCGGACCTCGACCGGATCTCCCGGTGCGGACAGCCGTTCCCCCAGCTCGCGCACCGCGGCTTCCAGTCCCCGCTCGGCGAGGGTGCGTGAATGGACGCCCGCCACCGTCTCGCGCAGCGTCCGCAGGGCGCCGGAGGTGTCGCGCTGGGCCTCGACCAGTAGCCCCTCCACCGCGGCGAGCTGCGGGGAGTCGCCCGCCGCCCGCAGTGCGTCCAGCATCATCAGGGCCTCCCCGACCTTCATGGACGCGGCGACGATGTACTGCTGGGCGCCGTCGTGCAGGTCCCGCTCGATGCGGGCCCGTTCGATCTCGAAGGCCTCCACGATCGTGCGGCGCGAGGCGGTGAGCTGCTCCACCGCCTGGGCGTAGCCGGCCCCGTCGGCACCAGCGGCCTGCTTGCGAGAGAACACGAGGCCCATCTTGCCAGCGCACCGCCGCTGGCCCCACCCCCGAGGGTGGAGCTGGCACCACCCCGGTTGGGGCACCAGCCCCATGGCCGATCGGGCTGGCCCCGGGCAGGGTGGAGGACATGAACACGACCAGCGTCACGTCGACCACCGGCACCCTGAGCGCCCGCAACCTCGTCAAGCGGTACGGCCCCGTCGTCGCGCTCGGCGGCGTCACCCTCGACCTGCAGCCCGGCGAGAGCGTCGCCATCATGGGACCGTCCGGCTCCGGCAAGTCGACGCTGCTGCACTGCCTGTCAGGGATCCTTCCCCCCGACGAAGGCGAGGTGACCTTGGGCCACCTTCCCGTCTCGCAGCTCTCCGACGCCGAGCGGTCCCGGCTGCGCCGTGATCGGTTCGGGTTCGTCTTCCAGGACGGCCAGCTCATCGGCGAGCTTCCCGCCCGGGAGAATGTGGCGCTTCCTCTGCTGCTCGCCGGGGTGACGCGAGGCGAGGCGCTACGTCGTGCCGACGAATGGCTGGCCCGGCTCGGGCTGGAGTCCATGGTGGCGCGACGTCCCGGAGAGTTGTCCGGCGGGCAGGCGCAGCGGGTCGCGATCGCCCGAGCCCTCGTGCACGATCCGGCGGTGATCTTCGCTGACGAGCCGACCGGCGCACTCGACCAGGCCACCGGCCACGAGGTCATGCAGGTGCTCACGACGACGGCCCGCTCGGCAGGCTCCACGCTGGTCGTGGTGACCCACGACGTCCATGTGGCCCGCTGGTGCGGACGGCTCATCGAGATCCGCGACGCCCTGGTCCACTCCGACACCCGCCAGGAGGCCTGAGTCATGGCCAACACGCTGGCTTTGTCCACGCAACTCGCCACCGCCCGGCTCCGCGACCCGAAGGGGACCGGCGCCCTGGACGCCTTCGCCCTGGTCGCCTACGGAGTGGCCGCCTGGCTGGCCTTCGTCGTCGCCTCCGGGACCTGGATGTTCTTCCGCCGCCTGGAGGTTCCCTCCGCCTGGTTGGCCGCCCAGCAGTCCGGGGATCCCGGCTCGCCGTCGTTCGCGGAGCTGTTCGGCTCCACCTACGTCGTCTTGGCGCTGGTGGCCTGCGCCCTGCTGATCGTTCCGATCCTCACCCTGGGAGGTGCCGCGGCCCGCCTCGGGGCCCGGGGCCGGGCCCGCCGGCTCGCGTCGCTGCGCCTGATCGGGATGACGAGCGGTGAGATCGTCGGCATGTCGGTGGTGGAGAGCCTGGTGCAGGCGCTGGCCGGGATCGTGCTCGGTGCCGTGGCCTGGGCCGCGACGTTGCCGCTGCTGATGCTGCTGTCCTTCCAGAACCAGCACCTCGGCATCGCCGAACTCCTCATGCCATGGTGGCTGTGGCTCGCCGTGGTCGTCGTCCTGCTGACGCTGGCCGCCGTCTCGACCGCCCTCGGGCTGACCCGGGTCAGCATCTCCCCCCTCGGCGTGGCCCGGCAGACGGCCGCCCCCGCGCTGTCGGCGAAGCGGGTGCTCGCCCTCGTGGCCGCCGTCGCGGTCGTCGGGCTGCTGACCGCCGTCATGCGGATCCCGGTGAGCGCCATGGTCCTCGGCGCGATCCTTTTCGGCGTGGTCGCGATCGGCGTGGGCCTGCTCAACCTGTTCGCCCCCTGGCTGCTCCAGACCATCGCCCGGCTGAACGTCGTCACCGGCAACCCGGCCCGCCTGATGGCGATGCGGCGCATCATCGCCGACCCTCGATCGGCCTGGCGCAACGTCTCCTCCATCGCCCTGATCGGGGTCATCGCCGGGGCGGTGGCGGTGGTCCCCACCGACGGCAGCCAGTTCCAAGGGATGAGCGAGGTCAACGCCATGGTGATGCTGGACATCCGTAACGGGGCTCTGCTCACGCTGGTCATCGCGCTCATCGTGGGCGCCACCTCGACGGCGCTGGCTCAAGCCTCCGATGTGGTGGACCGCAGCGACGAACTGGTCGCCCTGGACCGCATGGGGGTCGAACCGGGAGTGGACGCCGCCGCCCGGCGCCACCAGGTGCTCATGCCGCTCCTGGCGACGCTGCTGGTGTCGCTGGGGCTCGGGGTCCTGGTGGGATTGCCCGCCCTGACCACCAAGCCCGACCTGTTCACCTGGGGAGGCTCCAGCGGCGTGATCCTGCTGGCGACGGTCGTCGCGGCGGTGGTGTTGACCCTGCTCGCCGCCGAGGCCACGCGTCCGTTGCGGCGGCGCGCGGTGCGCCAGCAGGTCCGCCGCAACGACTGATCCGGCGTCCTCGATTCGGCCCGCGGACGCTACGGCTGCCGCGGGCCGACGACGTCCCCGAGGAAGGCCAGCGTCGCGGCGAGGACGGCGACTGCGGTCCGCGCAGGAAAGGAATGCGTGGCGCCGGGCACCACGGTCAGCGTCCGTGCGCCTCGCTGAGGTGTCGTGAGCGCCTCCCAGAGTTCATCCGGGGTGCCGAACGGGTCGCGCGCTCCGCTGATGAGCGCCACCGGCACCGGCACCCCGGCGAGTTCACCCGCCCGCGACGTCGCGGGCTTGCCCGGTGGGTGCAGCGGGAAGCTGAGAGCCAGCACCCCGGCCAGGTCGGCATCCGCGGTCCGGCAGGCGATCCGGGCGCCTGCGCTGCGGCCCCCCGTGACCAGCGGCACCCCCGGCCAGCGCTCCCGCACCACGGCGGTGGCGGCCAGCCACGCGGCATCCGACGCCGGGGGCCGCGGGCCGATGCTGCGCCCGGCCAGGCGCCACGCGAACTCGAACCGGGCGACCGCCCAGCCGTGGCCGGGGAGACCGGCGCCCAGCGCGTCCAGATCGGTGGCGTGGATCTGCCCGGAGGCTCCCCCGCCCAGGAGGAGGACGCCGACCGGCCGCTGCGGTCCGTCCCAGCTCAGCCGTCCCAGGCCCTGATCGGTCGGCACCTCACAGGTCTGCATGCGGACGTCCTCTCCCGGTGGCGGGCCCGGTTCGGGCACTCTCAGGCACCATGCCATGCTGAACCCATGGACTTCCACAACCTCTACGATCACGGCTTCGTGCGCGTCGCCGCGGCGACGTTCCCCCTGACGCTCGTGGAGCCGGCCGCCAACGCCGCGGCGGTGCTCGCCGAGGCCACGAGGCTGGACGAGGAGGGCGCGCGCCTGGTCGTGTTCCCGGAGATGTGCATGGTCGGCTACTCGATCGACGATCTCGTGCTCCAAGACACCGTGCTGGACGGCGTGCAGTCGGCGCTGGCCGACCTCGTGGCGGCGTCGGTCGATCTCGGGCCGGTGCTGGTCGTCGGCGCCCCGTTGCGCAGCCTCAACCGGATCTACAACTGCGCGGTGGTCATCCACCGGGGCCAGGTGCTCGGCGTGGTCCCCAAGGTGTACCTGCCCACCTACCGCGAGTTCTACGAGGCCCGGACCCTGGCCTCCGGCGACGACGTGACCGGGGAGATCGCGGTCGCCGGGCAGGACGCCCCGTTCGGCGCCGACCTACTGTTCTCCGCCCTCGACCTGCCCGGCTTCGTCCTGGCCGTGGAGATCTGCGAGGACATGTGGGTTCCCGTGCCGCCCGCCGCCGAGGCCGCCCTCGCCGGCGCGACGGTGATCGCGAACATCTCCGGCTCTCCTATCACCGTGGCCAAGTCGGTCGACCGGCATCTGCTGTGCGCCTCCAGCTCGGCCCGCTACCTGGCGGCCTACCTGTACTCCGCGGGCGGGGAGGGCGAATCCAGCACCGACCTGGCGTGGGACGGCCAGACGATGGTGTACGAGAACGGGACGCTGCTCGCCTCCTCGGAGCGGTTCCCCAGCGGCGCGCGCGCCTCGGTCACCGATGTCGACCTGGGCACCCTCGTCCAGGAGCGGCTGCGCCAGGGCACCTTTGACGACAACCGGCGCGTCCACGGTGAACGCACCGCGGCCTACCGCACCGTCGAGTTCGCGCTGCTGCCCCCCGCAGGCGACCTGGGGCTGCGGCGTCCGGTGGCGCGGTTCCCGTTCGTGCCGGCCGACCCCGACCGGCTGGCCCAGGACTGCTACGAGGCGTACAGCATCCAGGTGGCCGGGCTGGAGCAACGACTCAAGGCCATCGGGCAGCCCAAGGTCGTCATCGGCGTCTCGGGCGGGCTGGATTCCACCCACGCCTTGCTGGTGGCCGCTCAGGCGATGGACCGGCTGGGGCGCCCGCGCACCGATGTGCTCGCGTTCACGATGCCTGGCTTCGCCACCACCGACCACACCCGCAACAACGCCACCGAGCTCGCTGAGGCCCTCGGGGTCAGCTTCGAGACCCTCGACATCACCGGCGCCTGCCGCGCCTTGCTGCAGGAGATCGGGCACCCTTTCGCCGAGGGGGAGCCCGTCTACGACGTCACGTTCGAGAACGTCCAAGCGGGCATGCGCACCGACTTCCTGTTCCGGATCGCCAATCAGCGCGGCGGCATCGTGCTGGGCACCGGGGACCTGTCCGAGCTGGCGCTGGGGTGGTGCACCTATGGGGTGGGCGACCAGATGAGCCACTACAACGTCAACGGAGGCGTCCCCAAGACCCTCATGCAGCATCTGATCCGCTGGGTGATCGCCTCGGACCTGTTCGGCGATCGCGCCGACGCCGTGCTGACCTCGATCCTCAACACCGAGATCACCCCCGAGCTGGTGCCGACCGTGGCGGGGGCCAAGCCGCAGTCGACCCAGGACTCGATCGGGCCCTACAACCTGCAGGACTTCACGCTCTACTACGTGCTGCGCCACGGCATGAGGCCCTCGACGATCGCCTTCCTCGCGCACCACGCGTGGTCCGACGCCGCCGCGGGCGCCTGGCCCGCCGGGTTCCCGCAGGAGGAGCAGGTGGCCTACGACCTGGCCACCATCAAGAAATGGCTGGCCGTGTTCTGTTCGCGGTTCTTCGGGTTCGCGCAGTTCAAGCGCTCCGCCCTGCCCAACGGCCCCAAGGTGGTGCGCGGCGGGTCGCTGTCCCCGCGCGGGGATTGGCGGATGCCGTCGGACACCTCGGCCCGGCTATGGCTCGACGAACTGGAAAGGAACGTCCCGTGACCGGTGTGGTGGAGGCCGTCGTCTTCGACGTCGCCCAGGTGATCGTGGAGTGGGATCCCCGGCTCCCGCTGGTCGGTGAGATCAGCGAGGACGCTATCGAAGCCTTCCTGGCCCATGCCGGGTTCTGGGCGCTCAACGCGGAGGCCGACGCCGGGCTGGGCATCGCCGAGATGAGCGTCCGGATCGACGCCGACATGCCGGAGATCCGCGACGCGTTCGCCGCGTACGTGACCCACTTTCCGCGCTGCGTTCCCGCGCCGATGGCCGGCACCACCGAGGTGATCGACGAGCTGATCGCGGCCGGCGTGCCCGTCTACGGGTTGTCGAACTGGTGGGCGGAGAACTTCACGGTGCCCCGCGCCATGGCTCCGGTGATCGGGAGGCTGCGCGACGTGATCGTGTCCGGGGAGGTCGGCCTGGCCAAACCCGACCCGGCGATCTTCCTCCTGGCCGCCACGCGCTTCGGCGTCACGCCGGAACGGACCCTGTTCGTGGACGACTCGCGCCCCAACGTGGACGCGGCGGCCGGCGTCGGTTTCGCCACGCATCACTTCACGCAGGCGGCGGGGCTGCGCGAGGACCTCGTCCGGCGGGGGCTGCTGAGCGCCTGAGCACAGGCGGACCGCTCAGGCGAACGGCCAGCCCTCGACCATGCCCGGCGCTCGGGCGGGCTCACGGTAGTGCTCGACGCCCAGCATCGCGGAGAAGGCCTCCGGCGGCATCTGCAACATGCCGGCCGCATCGGGCTGGCTCGCATGGGCGGCCAGCGCGGCCCGCTTGACGGGCAGTTCGTCGGTGATGTCGACGGCCCAGTGCAGGTGAGCCTGGGGCGTCCCGATCGGGTTGCCGTCGTCCATGGGGGCGTCCACGTCCCATTCCTCGTACCCGGCGGCCGCGGCCGTCGCGGCGAAGGCCCGCATCCGGTCACGGTTCATGGTGGTTTCGAGGTAGCGCAGGGGACGCGCCGCGAGATCGGCCGCCCGCCGGGTGACCCGGTGGACCTGAACGTGGTCGGGGTGCCCGTAACCGCCGTGCCAGTCGTAACCGAAGACGGCGTCGGCCTCCTCGGCGTCGAGGACGTCGGCGATCTGCCGGGCGACCGCGTCGACGTCGGCCTGCATGAAGGCGCCCTCGGCGGTGTTGCACTCCCAGCCCCGCATGCCCGAGTCGTGGTAGGGCAGCCACACCAGCCGCTGAGCGCCCGTGATCGCCGCGGACGCCTCCGCCTCCCGGTGGCGCAGGTCGGCCAGCGACCCAGCCTCCCCCTCTGGCAGGGTTCCCTGGTTGCCGTCGGTGGCGTAGACGATCACCACGCGATCGCCTCGCGCGACGGCGCGAGCGATGGTTCCGGACGTCTGGCTGGCCTCATCGTCGGGATGGGCATGCACGAACACGAGCGTTGACACGCCCGCAACTGTGCCATCACCTTCGCGCCGTCCCAAACGGCCCGCGCTGTCGTGGAACGCGGGCCCCAGGCGGTCAGGGACGCAGGGGACGTCCCTGGCTGTCGCGCGGGTTCCCCGCCAGGATGAGGATCCCGTCGATGAAGCCCCACAGGGCCCCGATCCCGAAGGTGACGAACGTCACGACGATCTGGGCGATGCCCATCCCGATGTTGCCCATGTAGAACCGGCCCACCCCCAGCGAGCCGAGGAAGATCCCGAGCAGCCCGGCGGCGAGCTTGCTCTTGTCCGAGTACGGCAGCCCGCTGACCGGGTCGACGCCGAACGGAGCCGACAGCGCCATCCCCTGGCCGGGCAGGCCATATCCCGGCGGCTGGTAGGCGTAGGCGCCATTCGCGGGCGCCCCATAGGGCCCCGATGCCGGGCCCGGCTGCCCGAAGGACGACTGCTGGCCGAAGGACGACTGCTGCCCATAGGACGACTGCTGTCCGTAGGGAGACTGCTCGCCGGGCGTCGTCGGCTGGTCATAGGGCGGGAGCTGTCCTCCCGTTGCGGGATAGGGCTCCTCGTAGGAAGGCAACTGCGAGGCGTTCGACAGCAACTGCTCCTCGTAGGGACCGGGCACGTGCGGGAACGGGGGCTCGCTGGAGATCAGGGGGTTGGAGTACCCGGAGGAATCGGGGGCGTTGCTGGCCGGGGGGCGGTCGCCGTCGGTCATGTCTCCTACTTTCGGTCGGCGGACCAGCGAACTATAACGCCGCCAGCCGTCGACGCGGCCGACCGCCCGGACCGGGACCGGGGACGCGCCGGGGGTGGCCCCCACTTGGGAGCCCGACACCACCATGGAAAACTACGACGGTGGGGAACACGTCGATGTCACCGGGGGACGCCCAACGCCTGAGTCGGCTGCGCAGGATGAAGACTGTCGCCTTGTCGCTCCTTGGCCTGGCGGCCGTCGTCTATCTGCTCACGCTGCGCCTGGATCACACGGGGGTGTGGGGCTACGTGAACACCGCCGCCGAGGCCGCCATGGTCGGGGCGATGGCCGACTGGTTCGCGGTCACGGCCCTGTTCCGGCATCCGCTCGGCGTCCCGATCCCCCACACCGCGATCATCCCGCGCAAGAAGGACGAGCTGGCCGGTTCGCTGCAATCCTTTTTCGCGGACAACTTCCTCACCGAGAAGGTGGTGCGCGAACGGCTGGCCAGCGCTCACCTGGCCCGACGACTGGGAGTGTGGCTGCAAGACGAGGCACACGCCCGGCGGTTGGTCGTCGAGGCAGTGCGGCTGCTCAAGACGGCCCTGAACAAGGTCGACGACGAGGACGTGCTGGCGGTGGCCACCGACGTCCTCCTGCCGAGACTGGCCCAGGAACGGGCTGCGCCCATGACCGGAGCGCTCCTGGAGGCGATCGTCGAGGACCACGCCCACACCGGGCTGGTCGACCTCATCATGCGCGAACTCCACGCCTGGCTGGGTAAGAACCCGACCTACTTCACGGCCGTCCTGCACGACCGCGCCCCCCGTTGGTCCCCCCACTTCGTCAATCAGCGCGTCGTCTCGGCGCTCTACTGGCAGGCGCTGGACTGGGTGGCGGCCGTCCGCGACGACCCCGACCATCCGACGCGGCAGGCCCTGGATGCGTTGCTGCTGCGCATTGCGACCGACCTGACCACCGACGAGGCCGTGCAGGCCCGTGCCGAGGGGCTGAAGGTCAAGCTCCTCACCCATCCCCAGGCCGGTGAGACGGTGCTGTCTCTGTGGCGGAACCTGCGGGTCAGCCTCAGCGACTCCCTGGATGATCCCGACTCGACGCTGCGCCTTCGGGTGGTCAGCGCCGTGGAGTCGCTCGGTGCCTCATTGACCGAGGACCAGGCCCAGCAGGCACGCGTCGACGCACTGGCCGCGGACGCGGCCGGGTACCTGGTCGCCACCTATGGACGCGAGTTGAGTTCGGTCATCAGCCACACCATCCGGCAGTGGGACGGCCGGGACGCCGCCAACCGGATCGAGTTGTACGTCGGACGTGACCTGCAGTTCATCCGCATCAACGGCACCGTCGTGGGTGCCTTGGTGGGCCTCGTCATCCACGCGCTCACCCAGCTCCTGCAGTGAGCCGTCACGCCCGATTCGGGTGCAGGACGACGATGCCCGCCTCGCCCTCCCCCGACGGCTGCCGCATCAACGTGGCGGCTTCGGCGAGGCCCACGGTCCGGGAGACCAGCATCGCAGGATCCAGACCGTGCTCGATGAGCCGGAACAGCGCCGGGTAGTCGACGGCGGGCATCCCGTGGCTTCCCAGGAGGGACAGCTCCCAGCCGATCACGCGCGACAGCGGAACCACGGGGTCCTCGGCCACGAGACCGACCTGGACGTGACGGCCCTGGCGGCGCAGGCTCCGCACGGCCAGGTCGGCGGTCGCGGCGGATCCGACGGCATCGAGGGAGACGTGAGCCCCGCCGGTCAGCTCAATGAGCTGAGTCAGCGCGGCGGGCCCGGCAGTCACCACGGCCTCCGCCCCCACCCGGGTCGCCAGTTCGAGGGCGGCCGGGTTCCGGTCGACGGCGATGGGACGGGCACCCAGTGCGGCGGCGATCATGACGGCGCTCAGCCCCACCCCGCCGGCCCCGACGATCACGACCCACTCCCCCGGGGCCACCGCGGCCCGCCGCGTCAGGGCACGATGCGCGGTCGCGAACCGGCAGCCCAGACTCGCGGCGGCGTCGAAGCTCAGGCCATCCGGCAGCCCGACCAGGTTGGTGTCGGCGGCGCGCACGGTAACGAACTCGGCGTGCGTGCCGGGGTCGGTGAACCCGGGCTGTGTCTGATCGGGGCAGACCTGCGCCTGCCCCGAGCGGCACCACGGGCAGACCCCGCAGCCGTTGACGAACGGCGCGGTGACCCGGTCACCCGGCTGCCATCGCGCCACCCCGGCACCCACCTCGGCGACGACGCCCGCGCATTCGTGCCCGGGCACCTGAGGCAGGTGGACGCCGGCGTCGTGGCCCGCCCACGCGTGCCAGTCGCTGCGACACAGCCCGGACGCGGCGACGGCCACGACGGCCTCCCCCGGGCCGGGACGCGGCAGCCCACGTTCGACGATCTCGATCGCGCCACCGAAGGACGCGTACTGCAGTGCCTTCATGGTCGTCCTCCTCTTCATGCGGCGAGGTCGGCCTTGAGCGCGAAGCTCACCAGCCAGTGCGTCGCCATGAAGTCGCCGGTGGTGATCGCTCCTGCGACCCGTTCGATCTGGAGCCGGGTGCGGTCCCGGACCCGGACGCGGGCCTCCTCGTCGAGCAGGTGCGCCAACTCCCGGAGGTGCCAGGCACGCGACAGCGCCAACCCGAGCAGGTGCGCGAGTTGGCCGTCGGTGGGGTCGGCGTCGGTGGCCGGCACCTCGAAGAGGGGGTCGTCTTCGCGCGCGAGCCCCGGCAGGAACCCGGCGAGCCAGTCTCGGGCGGCGTCGTGGCCCAGCACACGCCGCATCAGCACGGCTTCGCTCAAGGCTGCGGACAGGAAGTCATGGCCATCCGGCTCCCAGGCGATCGGGTAGTCCCGGTCGTCGGCGAACCAGGCGAGCGCGCGCTCATCAATCAGCGACAGCAGCTCGTCCTCGCCGAGCGCGCAGGCGGCGTCGCGAGCGAGGGTGAGGGCGAAGGCGGTGTTGCTGTGCACGCCGGCTCGCACAGGCAGCGGCATACCGGGCAGCCACGCCCGGAACCGGGCAACGAGAACCTCCCGCATCGGCGTCAGCGCCTCAGCCCACCCGCGGGCGCGGGCCCGCGGGGACGTGTGGGCGGCCGCCGCCAGTTGCAGTCCCCAGGCCCATCCGTAGGGGCGTTCGAAGCTGGGACGTCGCCTCAGGAGTTCTGCTTCCACCGCGATGTGCGCGGCAGTGAGGCGTTCGTCCAGGAGCGCGGTCAGCGCCTCGGCGGCCTGGGATTCGACCGGGGCCCCGGGCAGGTCGAGCAGCGTCAACCCGGACCAGTGCATGTGGACGCAACTGTGCCAGTCGAAGCTGCCGTGAAAGGCAGGGTGCAACCGGGTGGGTGTGACGTCGACATCGCCGGGGCCGGTGACCGTGTGCTGGGCGGCCCAGGGGTAGCGCTGCCGCACCGCTGAGACGACCGTCCCCGCCCAGGCGGTGGCGCGGGACGGGGACGGCGTGGTCATCGGCTCAGGCGGATGCGGCCTCGGCGGAGGCGGACTCGCCTCCGGCGTGCTCGGTCGAGGCTCCCTGGTCGTGTGACTCCTGGCTCTTCGCCTCGCCCTTGCGCGAGCATCCCGACCGCGCACGCCCGCCACGGCGGCCGTGGTCGCGGTCGCCACCGTCGGAGGGTGCTTGGGAGGCGACGGGGGCGTCATGCACGTGATAGCCGCGTCCCTTGCAGGTCTCGCACTGCACCGTGAACGCCTCCGCCAGGCCGGTGCCGATCCGCTTGCGGGTCATCTGCACCAGCCCCAGCGAGGTCACCTCGGCGACCTGGTGGCGGGTGCGATCGCGGCCCAGGGATTCGACCAGTCGACGCAGCAGCAGTTCGCGGTTGGCGGGCAGCACCATGTCGATGAAGTCGATGACGATGATGCCGCCGATGTCGCGCAGCCGGAGCTGGCGGACGATCTCCTCGGCGGCCTCAAGGTTGTTGGAGGTCACGGTGGCCTCCAGGTTGCCCTGGGTGCCGGTGAACTTGCCGGTGTTGACGTCGATGACCGTCATGGCCTCGGTGCGGTCGATGATCAGCGAGCCGCCCGAAGGCAGGTGGACCTTCCGCTCCAGCGCCTTGGCCACCTGCTCGTTGACCCGGAACTTGTCGAACAGGTCGCCCTCGGCGGCCCGGTCCCAGCGGCGCAGTCGCTCACCCAGGTGCGGCGCGACGTGCGTCACGTAGCCCTCGACGGTGTCCCAGGCGTCCTCACCCTGACCGTTGCCCTCCACGACGAGCGCGGAGAAGTCCTCGGTGAACAGGTCCCGGACGATCCGCACCGTCAGGTCGGGCTCCGCGTAGAGCTGCTGAGGGGCCGACCCGGCCTTGACCTTCTTCTCGATGATGTCCCACTGCGCCTGCAGCCGGTGGACGTCACGCTCGAGTTCCTCCTGGCTGGCCCCCTCGGCCGCCGTCCTGACGATGACGGACGCCTTCTCGCCGACGGCCGCATCGAGGATGCCCTTGAGGCGGTTCCGCTCCGACTCGGGGAGCTTGCGGGAGATGCCCGACAGCTGACCGCCCGGGCAGTAGACGACGTAACGGCCGGGGATGGAGATGTGCCCGGTGAGGCGGGCGCCCTTGGCGCCGATCGGATCCTTGGTGACCTGCACCAGGATCGTCTGCCCCGACTTGAGCACCTTCTCGATCCGGCGATCCTCGCCGGTGACCCCGTAGGCGTCCCAGTCCACCTCGCCGGCGTAGATGACGGCGTTGCGGCCGCGGCCGATGTCGACGAAGGCGGCCTCCATGCTGGGCAGCACGTTCTGGACGCGGCCCAGGTAGATGTTCCCGATCAGCGACGCGGAACTGTCCCGATCGACGTAGTGCTCCACGAGGATCCCGTCTTCGAGGACGGCGATCTGCGTGTAGTCCTCCGCCTGCCGGATGAGCATCTGCCGGTCGAGTGCCTCGCGCCGGGCCAGGAACTCGGCCTCGGACAGGATCGGGGAACGACGACGCCCCGCAGCCCGGCCCTCGCGTCGACGCTGACGCTTGGCCTCCATCCGGGTGGAGCCTTCGATGCCGGTGATCTCGTCGTTGGCGGACTTCGAGCGACGCGGTTCGCGGACCTTGATGACGACGTCGACGCCATCCTCCTCCGCGGCACCCGTGTCCTCGCCGCGGCGGCGGCGACGCCGGCGACGACGCGAGGAGGTCGAGGGAGACTCGCCCGCATCGTCGGAGTCATCAGTGTCGGGGGAATCCCCATGTGCGGTGCCCGCGGCATCCTCGCCGGGCTCGGCGTCGGAGCCTTCCTCCGACTCGCCCGACTCGGCATCGTCCTCATCGGAGTCCTCGTGGTCGGCGCCGCGACGACGGCGGCGGCCACCGCGACGACGGCGGCGGCGACGCGGCGCGGCATCGTCCTCGTCCGCGTCGT
The DNA here is from genome assembly GCF_036744435.1 of Propioniciclava sp. NCBI lineage: Bacteria > Bacillati > Actinomycetota > Actinomycetes > Propionibacteriales > Propionibacteriaceae > Propioniciclava > Propioniciclava sp. Next base: position 32,922 of record NZ_DAIOIA010000018.1, read on the forward strand.
CGTCGACCTCGCTCTCCGCGGCGGCGTCCTCATCTGCCTCCGGAGGTTCTCCGCCGATGGCTGCGGCCAGATCGTCGAGGGCAGCACTCACCTCGGCGTCGTCGCGCACCTCCTCCGCGTGCTCCTGCTGTTCGAGCGCGGCGGTCAGCTCAGCCAGGCTGGCACCCACGTCGGCCGCGGTGCCTGCCTCCGTCGCCTCCGCGGCGTCGGCGTCGGGCTCGGCCCTCTTGCGGCTACGGCGGCTCCGCGTTCCGCGGGCGGCGGCGCGCTTGCGGGTCTTCGCCTCAGGCACGACCTCGTCGGTGGACGGCTCCTCTGCGGGCGTCTCGGCGACCAGTTCGAGCGGCACGTCGGCCTCGAGTTCCGGCTGCACCGCGGGCAGAGTGTCGGGAGCCTCGGGGAACAGCCCCTCCTGCGGTTCGGCGGCGGCCGCCAGTTCCTCGGCGGTCTCACCCTCCTCGGCGGCGACCTCGGTCACGAGTTCCTCGGCAATGGGTTGCTCGTCGAGGGGCTTCACGGCGACAGGCTTCTCAGCAGCAGGCAACGCGACGGCGGCTGGTTCAACCGGCGCCTCGGCCACGGGCTCCGGCGGTGTCACCGGGGCCGGCGGGCCGGCCGGCCGGGTGGCGGCACGGCGACGGCGGCGCGGTGCAGGGGTCGTTTCGGTGGATTCAGGGGTGGCACCGGAGGGTGCGTCCGAATCGAGCATGTGCTCTCCTCACGCGGCGGGAAGCCCGCCGTACAGTAGGTCGCGCGCCGGGCATAGGCACCGTGGCGCGACGAAGCTAGCGATTCTGGGGCGACCCGCCGCGGTCGAAGATCTCGTCGCGGCCTGGCACCCCGGTCAGACGCCGTCGGCGTTCGACCGATTTCTATCTTTCCACACAGGCGCGGCAAACCCCAGTCTCACGCGCCGGGTGCCACCTCGAAGGGCCCGACGATCCGGCCTTCGCGCCAGCAACCCTGGGCGAGCCGGGTGAGGATCGGCGGGTCGGCGACCGCGAACCCGGAGCCGACCCGGACCAGGGCCTGCACCACATCGTCGGGTCGCACCAGCGGGGTCCCGTGCGCCAGCGTGACCGCGACGCAGCGCCCCGAGACGGCCAAGGTGATCATCGCCGCGCGGGCGTCGAAGGAGCGCAGCCCGGCCTTGGTCATCCGCTCGACCTGAACGCTGTCGCTCGCCCCCACGGCGGCCACCGCGGCCGCCAATGCCGCCTCGTCAGCCCCGGGTAGGTCGATCCGCCAGTCCGACGCGGTGAGCCGCTCCGCCAGCGAGCCAGCGGCCTCCACGACCTCGAGGACGTCGAGGCCCTCCGGCAGGGCGGCATCCAGCGCCCGCGCCACGGCGTCCACATCAACCCGCCGGGCCAGCCCGATCTCCAGGTACTCCGCCTCGGTGGCGGCCCCCGTCGGCGAGGCGTTGGCGAACGAGACCCGCGGGTGCGGGTTGAAGCCGGAGCTGTAGGCCATCGGGACGCCCGCCCGGCGCAGGGCGCGCTCGAACGCCCGGGCGAAGTCGCGGTGCGAGGTGAACCGCGCCCGGCCGCGCTTGGCGTAGCGGACCTGCAGTTTCTGGACCGGAGGTGCCTGTTGCTCGGGCTGGCGGCGGGCGGCGTTCGTCACGGTCCAGGAGCCTAGCCGGGGCCGCGCCTGCCGCCGACGGAGCATGCGTTAGTGTCGCCAGCATGAGTGACGTTCGCTTCGACACGGTCCCGGTACTCGACCCCGCCAGCCCGCAGATGCGCGCCTGGCAGGACGCGGTCCGCCTCGGCTTCGGCGCCGCCGACGCCCCCGATGAGGCGCTCCCCCACTGGGTGAGCGACATCGTCGCCGACGGGCTGCGGCTGGACGCGGCGTTCTCGACCGCTACCCTGCCCGGTGTTGCTCCGGAACTGGATCGTCCGGTGGCCACGTTCGGCTCGGCGACCCTCGACGTCAACACCGGGGCGCGACACGAGCCGACGCTATTCATCTTCGACGTCACCGTCCGCACCACGCACCGCCGCCGGGGGATCCTGAAGCGGCTCATGATCGACGCGCTGACCCGGGCGAAGCAGGAGGGGCTGACCCTCGCGGCCCTCACCGCGTCCGAGGCCACCATCTACGGCCGTTTCGGTTTCGGCGTCGCTACCCGACGCCGGGGCGTCACGCTGGCCACGCGGCCTGCTCCGGCCTGGCGCCGCGAGGCACCGCCCCGCATCGCCCTGGTCTCCCCCGCCGACGGGCTCGCGATCCGCGACGCCGTGTTCGCCCGCTTCCATGCCACGACGCGCGGCTCCCATCAGCGCCCTCACGGCTATACGACGATGCTGTCAGGAGCCTGGGACTACGACAAGGACGCCCCGGTCTCCGGGTTGCGGGTCGCCGTCCACACGGATGAGGCGGGGGTCCCGGACGGCGTGGTGAGCTACATCATGGACGAGTCGGACGAGAGCCTGCGGGTGTGGGATCTGGTCGCCGCCGATGACGCCGCCGAACTGTCGTTGTGGCAGTTCCTCGGATCGATCGACCTCGTGCAGAAGGTCACCTGGCGTCATCTGCGCCCGGACAGCCCATTGGAGTGGGCGCTGGCCGACCCTCGGACGGTCACGACGACAGCCGTCGGCG
>NZ_DAIOIA010000019.1:0-33754 GCF_036744435.1 Propioniciclava sp.
CCCGGCGTTGCGGCGCCTCGCGGAACGGCCGGGGTGCGCGGGGCTGGCGGAGTTGGCTGACGCATGGGAGATCGCCACCCGGACGGGCGCCTCGCTGGTGGACGCCGTCGACGTGGCGGTGCAACGGCTGGCGGCGCAGGAGGAAGTCGACCGCGTCGTGGCGACGGAACTGGCGGCGGCGCGGTTGTCCGGGATCATGATGGCGGTCCTCCCGTTGGTCGGGCTGGGTCTGGGCTATGCGCTGGGCGGCAACCCGGTCGGCTTTCTGATCGGCCAGCCGGTCGGCTGGGTGTGCCTCAACGTGGGGGTCGGGCTGGCGTGCGCGGGGGTCGCGTGGATCGATGCCATTGCGGCCGGGGCGGAGGGGCGACCATGACCCCCTCGAGCGTGTGGGCCGCCGCTGCGGCGCTGTTCGCTGCCGCCGCCGTGTGGTGGCTGCTCCCCCCTGAACCGTTGTCCCGGCTGCGGCCACGTGACCCACGACGGCTGCTGGCCGTGATCCGGGCGTGGGCCACGCGTCTCCCGATGCTGCCGACCAGGAAGGACGCCGACCGGCAGGAGGCGTTGCGCCGCTCAGTTCCCGCGACCTGCTCGTTGCTGGCGACCTGCCTGGAGGCCGGCGCGCCCCCGCGCCGGGCCCTGCGCGAGGTGGCCGCCGTGATCGGCGTCCCCGCGGGCCCGGAGTTGGCTGCGGTGGTGCAGCGGATCGACGTGGGTGTCGACGAGGCCGAGGCCTGGGCGGAACTCGCCACGGTGCCCGGGTACGCGGAGGTGAGCCGCGACGTGGCCCGCGCGATCCGATCGGGTCTGGGCCTGGCCGACCTGCTGCACCATCATGCGCGCGAGGCGCGCCTGAACCTGGCCAACGTCGCCGTGGTGCGTGCCCGTGGCGCAGGCGTGCGCGGCGTCCTGCCGCTCATGATCTGTTTCCTGCCCGCGTTCTTCGCGATCGGGGTGATCCCGCTGTTCGCGACCTTCCAGTTCGACCTGCCTCTGCCCTGAGCCCCGCCGTATCGGTAGCTCATGGGGCAGCGGGCCTCCCCCGACGCCGGCTCATGCCGGAGTGCGAGTCGGGGATCGCTCTGCCTGGGTCCGCACGCGCCCTGGCCGCCGGGCTCGCGCGGGAACGCCGCCTCAGCGCACTGTGCGAGTTGGTTCGCGCCCTGGCCGCCGGGCTCGCGGTGAACCCCATCGGGGATCTCCAGGCGCCCATCGAGGCCTCGCGGCCGCCGGGGCCGGAGGAATGCCCTCCACCGCCAGTCGGCGCACCGCATGCGGCGCACGCGTGGCGGGTCCTGCCGCGCCGCGCGCTGCCGTGCCCCTCCGCTCGCCACGCTGGTCGGCGGCTCGTGGGCCCGTAGGGGACGGGGAGTGCGTCGTCCACAGTGCCGGTGTTGGCCGAGTGATGTGTCCACAGGGGATAGCTGCCGTGACGCTGGAGCGCTGCCGCCGCCCAACGTCAGGGTGCATCGCCGAGCGGCGGTGTCCGGCAACGGAAAAAAGCCAGGAGATCTCATGTCCCATGCAATCCCCACCTCTGCCATCCGCCTCCTCTCGGGCTCCGCGCATGCACCGGAGGCGGCCGGTCACCGAGCCCAGCGGGCCTCCCGGTTGCGCGAGCGCGGCATGGCCACCGTGGAGTACGCCCTCGGCGTGGTCATCGTCATCGTGATCATCGGGATCATCATCACCGCCATCAGCACCGGCACGTTCGAGACCCTGGTCAAGGAGCTCATCGAAGCGATCATGGGCTGGGTCCAGGGGGCCTTCCAGAACGGCCTGTCCCTGGGCAAGCGCTGAGGTGTGATTCCGTCGAGGGGAACCGCTCCCGGAGCGGCATCACCACGTGTGGCGCCCCCGGGAGCGGCTCCCTCGCCGGCACAGCAGGACTTGCGACGGGGCATGGCGAGACGCGGCCCCTTCGCGGGCACAGCAGGGCTGGAGCGAACGAAAGGACCACCATGACACGACGGCGGCGGGTGGGTGCTACCCGGGGCGGCTCGGGGCTTGGTCCGCCGGGGGGCGGCGGGGCTGGGCGTACGCCCGGGCTCTCGTCGGTGCGCGGAGGCCGAGGCGGCGCCGAGCGGCTCGCGACCCGGCCCACGACCGAGGCAGGCATGGTCACGGTGGAGACCGCCTTCGCCGTCATCCTGCTTGCCCTCATCGGGGGCGTCGCCCTCGCGATGGCGGGTGCGGTGTTCGTACTGGGGGCCTGCCAGGTGACCGCCAATGAGGTGGCCAGGCAGGAAGCGCGTGGCGACCAGGCGGCCGTGGCTCGGGCGCGCCAGGATGCCCCGCGCGGGGCGACCGTATTGACCCGGCGCGAGTCCGGGGCCGTCGTGACGGACGTGACGGTCACCGCCCGGGTGGGTCCGGTGGTCTGGCCGATCAGGGCCCAGGCCACGGTCGTGGAGGAGCGGCCGTGAGCGCGGTGGGCGGCGGTTTCGCGCGGGTCACCGCACCGGCCCGTCGCGGGTGCACCGCTGGTGGGCTCCACGCGCCGGAGTCCGCTGAGCGGGGATCAGCCATGGTGTGGAGCTCCCTGGTGATGGTGCTGATTGCGGGGCTGGCCACACTGCTGCTGGGGGCGGGCGTTCTCACGGCTCGCGGCTACGCCGCGCAAGGGGCGGCGGATTTGGCAGCCCTGGCCGGTGCGACGGCCCAGCTCGCCGGCCGTGAAGCATGCTCCGAAGCCACCCGGTCGGCGGCGCTGAACGGCGCCGAGGTGACTGCCTGCACCGTCGCGGGCGATGAGGTCGAGGTGGTCGTCACCGTCGACGTGGAGATCGAGGCGGGCATCGGCCCCTGGAGGACGCCCCTGTCAGGTCACGCCAATGCGGGGGTCCTGACCGGGGCGCCGGAATGATCCGCATCGGCGCGCGTGGCACGCACGACGCACGACGCACGACGCACGACGCAGGGCGCACGCCGCACGACACAGGCCGCAGGGCGTGTCGGGCGGCGGGAGGCCCGTGGACGACAGCGGCTGTGGATGGCCGGCTCAACGGGGCGTGGGGGCGCCGGGCAGACGGGAGGGGATCCGCCCCAGCAGCAGGTTCAGCAAGCCGGCGGCGCCGTCCTTGTCGAGCGGGTTGTTGCCCGACCCGCACTTGGGGGAGACCACGCACGCGGGGCACCCCGCCTCGCACGGGCAGGTCAGCAGCCGGTCCAGGGTGGCCGACCACCACTGCTCGGCCAGGTCGAAGCCTCGTTCGGCCAGCCCCGAGCCGCCGGGGAGCCCATCGTGGACGAACACGGTGGCGGCTCCCGTGTCGGGGTGAAGCGCCGTGGAGAGCCCGCCGATGTCCCAACGGTCGCAGGGCACGAACGCGGGAAGCAGGCCGATCGCGCAATGCTCCGCGGCGTGCAGCGCTCCGGGGAGGTCGACGGCGGCAACCCCGGCGTCGAGCAGCAAAGACCCTGGCAGGGTCCACCAGACGGCACGGGTCGTCATGCGCCGCTCCGGGAACTCCAGCGGGGTCTGATCCCACACCTCGCCGGACTCGGCGTCGCGCCGCAAATAGGAGGTGACTTGGCTGGACAGTTCGACTTCACCACAAGACAGCTCGCCCGTGCCGAAGGCGCGCGACCGCTCCGTGGTGAGGATCCGAACGTCCGAGACCGACTGCGGTTGGGTGTAGTACAACGGGTCGGCACGATGCACCAACGCGATGCGGTCGTCCTCCTCCACCGCCTGCACCAGCCAGGTCTCGCCCTGGTGCACGTACACCGCCTCGGGGTGCAGCGTCCGATCCGAGGCCGAGGCGTCCACCTGGCCGATCACCCGGCCCGTGGCGTCGTCGACCACCTCATACGCCTTGCCCTGCGCCGAACGCAGGTCGATCGAATCGACTGCCCGCGAGGCGTGCGGCCAGAACCACCCCGCCGGACGCCGCCGCAGCGCCCCCTGCCGGGCCAGCGAGTCGGCCAGCCGCACCGTGTCGGGCCCGAACCAGGCTGCGTCCGCCTCGGTCAAGGGGATCTCCTGGGCGGCGGCGCACAGGTGGGGGCCGAGCACGAACGGGTTGTCGATCGGGACGACCGTCCGCTCCAGCGGACGCTCGAAGATCGACTCGGGGTGCTGCACCAGGTACGCGTCGAGGGGATCCTCCCGGGCCGCCAGCACCGCCGTGGCGTCGCGCCCGTCGCGCCCGGCACGCCCCACCTGCTGCCAAAACGCAGCCAGCGTCCCCGGGAACCCGGCCGTGATGACCGCGTCCATCCCGGCGATGTCGATCCCAAGCTCCAGCGCGTTCGTGCTCGCCACGCCGCGGAGCCGGCCATCGCTCAGTCCGGACTCGATCGAACGGCGATCCGTGGGCAGGTACCCGCCCCGGTAGGCGGCGATCGTCTCGGGTGCGGGAGACAGCTCGCGGGCCCGGATCGCGATCAACTCGGCCTGCAGCCGCGACGTCGTGAATGCCAGCGCCTGCCCCTGCCGGGCGAACCCGGCGAGCAGCCCGGCGGTCGTCTCGGTGAGGCTCGCGGTCGGCGAGAGCAGCACCACATCGAGGGCCGGACGTGGAGAAGCGTCCGCCGTCACCGCGACGACGTCGTCGCTGCCGATCAGGGCTGCCGCGACCGTCTCCGGCGCCGCGATGGTGGCCGACGTGCAGACGAAGACGGGGTGGGCGCCGTAGTGGTGTGCCAGCCGTCGCAGCCGGCGCAGCACCGCCGCCATGTGGGCGCCGAACAGCCCCTTGTAACGGTGCGCCTCGTCGATGATGACGTGGGTCAGGCCGCTGAGCAGCCGGGCATAGCGGTAGTGCTGCGGCAGGACGCTGCGGTGCAGCATGTCCGGGTTGGTGAGCACATAGGAGGCGAACTCCCGGGCGAACCGGCGCTCATCGGCGTCGGAGTCCCCATCGAGGGCGGCCACACGCCAATCGGGGACGCCCAGTTCTTCACAGGCGCGAAGCTGGTCGTGGGCGAGGGCCTTGGTGGGGGAGAGATACAAGGCCGTGGGCTGACTCTGCACGCGCAACCCGGAGCGCTCCCCGCGAGCGCCAGGCACCCGACAGCCGTCGGGCACGACGCCGTCAGCGGTCGCCGCGAGCACCGGCAGCAGGTAGGCCAGCGACTTGCCCGACGCGGTCCCCGTCGCCAGGGCCACGTGATGGCCCGCATGGGCGGCCTCCGCGGCGGCGATCTGGTGTTCCCACGGGGCCTCGATGCCCTGCCGACCGAACGCGTGCCGGATGCGGGGCGACACCCAGGCCGGCCACGCCCCCGTCGCCCCGGGACGCGCGTCCCGGTGGTGTCGGTAGGCGACGGCCTCCGACTCTGCCAGCCAGGCCGAAATCCCCATCGCGCACCCCCTTGCCTTCGTGAGCGTCACCGCATCTCCTCGCCGCGGCGGTGGCCGGATCGGATGAGGCGTGACGCGACGAGCATAGGCATCCCGGCCGACAATCACCCGCGGACGACGCCGGTGACCGCGCACGAGTTGGGGCCGGGCCCATGGGAGGCTGGGGACATGTTCGAGAACCTGGACGCCCGGCTGCTGGCACGACGACTCCGGGACGCCGGCTACAGCTTCGAGTCGGTCGCGGACCGCCTCGGCGATGCCGCGATCGACGCGCTGGCCCGCAACACGACCCCGGCCACGCGGGACGCACTGGGCGCGGACACGGACGCGCAGGCCGACCTGATCCGGCTGTTCATGCTGCACGACGCCCTTCCGGCTGATCGGGTCGCACGCGCGCTGGGTCAGCCCGCCCCGTGGGTGGATGCGGGCCTGCTCGCGGCCGTGGCGCCGGGCGGCGCCACGGACCTGGTCGCTGCCGTCGAGATCCGGCCCTACGCGGCGACCTCGGATCCGGGGACGCCGGGCGCGTTCGACGGCTGGGTGGCTCACGACCTGCTTCCCACACTGGACGGACGCCTCGACCGGCCCCGACCGGACTACGTGCTCGGGCTTTCCCCGGCGTCCAGCACGCTGGCCCAGATGACGATCCGGCGGCCGGTGGGCAGCGCGCTCGACCTGGGCACCGGGTGCGGTGTCCAGAGCCTGCACCTGGCCACGCACGCCGACCGTGTCGTCGCCACCGATCTGAACCCGCGGGCCGTCTCGTTCGCCCGGCTGACCGGCGCGCTCAACGAGCTGATCCTCGACGTGCGCGAGGGCTCCCTCTACGAGCCGGTCTCCGATGAGACGTTTGATCTGATCGTGACGAATCCGCCGTACGTGATGAGCCCGCCGACCGGGGAGCGGCTCGTGTATCGCGAGGGTGGCTTCACCGGCGATCGGCTCGTCGAACAGGTGGTGCGCGGGGGCGGGGCGCGGCTCAACCCGGGCGGGACGCTGCAGGTGCTCGGCAACTGGGCGATGACCGACGACGCCTCCTGGCAGGACCGGCTCGCGGGCTGGATCCGTCCCACCGGGGCGGACGCCCTCGTCCTGCAGCGCGAGCGGCTGGATGTGTACGAGTACATCGAGGTGTGGCTGCACGACGCCGGACTGGTCGGTGATCCGAGCTATGCGACGCGGTACCGGGAGTGGCTGGACTACTTCGCCGCACAGGGGATCACCGGCGTGGGGATGGGCTGGATCATGCTGCACAACGCCGGACGCGACCAGCCCGACCTCACGTTCGAGGAGTGGCCGCACGCCGTCGTGCAGCCGGTCGGGGTGGCGTTCGCCGCGCACCAGGCCGGGGTGGCGGACGCCGACATCGGCGATGACGACCTGCTGGAGGCCACCTGGGTGCTGCACCCCGGCGTCGACCTGGAGACGCTGGGGCGCCCAGGCGAGGCCGACCCCGAGCACGTGGTCTACCGGCAGCGGTACGGCTTCGGCCGCGCCGTGGAGGTGGACACCGCGCTCGGGGCGGTCCTGGGGGCCTCGGACGGCGAACTCGACACCGCCACGCTCATCACCGCCGTCGCCGACATCCTCGACGCCGATGCGGAGGCCCTGGCGGATGAGTTGCTCCCACGCCTGCGTGAACTCATCCGCCAGGGCTACTTGTCGCGGGAAGGCGGGCCCGCGACGTGACCGGTTGGCCCCGACCCCCTCGGGGCCAACCGGAGCTCAGTTGATCGGGCTCGTGCCCAGCGTCACCGTCGCCGAGTGCGCCGTGCCGGAGGAGTCCTTCCAGGTCAGCTTGACCTTGGCGCCCGGATCGAGGGTGGCCAGTTGCGCCGACAGGTCGTCGTGGCTGGACACGGTCACCCCGTTGATGGCGGTGATCGTCGACCCGGCGGTCAGCCCCGCCACTGCGGCGGGCCCGTCGGTGACGACGGACGCGACCACGAGGGAGGAGGAGCCGGCGACGCTGATCCCGAGGTACGCCTTAGCACCGACCTCGACGGTGCCGGACTCCTTGCCGGTGCGGATCTGCTCGATCACGGCCAGGGCGTCGTCGATCGGGACGGCGTAGCTGACGGTCGTCGACGTGTTGTCCTGGGTGCTGCGGCCGCCCCGCGGGCTCGCGGTGACTCGGCTGCTGCCCGCGGTGGTCATGCCGAGCACTTCGCCCTCGGCGTCGAACATGGGTCCGCCGGAATCACCGGCGACCGCGCCGGCGTTGGTCTCGATGACGCCGGTGAGGGTCTCGGTGCCGCCCGTCTCGGAGCTGACCGTGACCTGCTTCTCCAGCCCGGTCACCGACCCGGTGGCCGCGACCAGTTCGCCGCCGCCGGACGCGTTCCCCACCGCCGTCAGTTCCTGGCCGAGCGCGACCTGGTCGTCGTCGGGGGTGATGGTGGCCAGGCCGGACGCGTTCTTCAACTGGAGCAGGGCGACGTCACGGGTGGCGTCGTGGCCGACGACGGTCGCGGTGTAGGTCTTGGCGGTGTCGACGATCTCGACCTCGATGGATGTCGACCCTTCGACGACGTGGTAGTTGGTCAGGATCTGGCCGTCGGCGGTGAGCACCATGCCGGTGCCGGCCGCCTCGCCGGAGGTGGTCTGGGTGGTGATGAGTACGATGCCCTTGCTCTGGGCCGCCGTCACGGCGGCGGTCTGGCTGGCGGAGGTCGTCGTGCCGGTACCCCCGGTGGCGGGGTCGGTGGTCGTGCTGGAGGAGCCGCCCGACCAGGAACCGTCATTGGTCCAGGGGGCGGTGGACCCGGAGGTGACCGACGACGCGGGCGACAGCTGGTCGGCCAGCCGGGGGGCGAGGGTCGGAACCGCCAGGGCCAGCGCGGTCGCGCCGGCGAGTGCGAGGGCGGTGAGCGAAGTGGTCGTCTTCATGTCCACCAGTGGACGCCCCGATCCTGTGTCCTGCCTGTGGGTCGCCTCACGGTTGGGTGTGAGCGGCGGCGCCGGTCAGTTGATGCTGCTGGCGGTGACCGTGACCGTGCCGGTGCGTTCGCGTCCCGACGAGGTCGTCCAGCCGACGTCCACGATGCTGCCCGGCTCGATGCCGTCGAGGGCGGTGGACAGGTCGGCGCGGGATCCGATCGGGTGCCCGTCCAGGGAGGTGATGATGTCGCCGGTGCGCAGCCCGGCGCGGGAGGCGGGGGTGCTGGCCTCGACGCGGGTGATGACGACTTCCTGGGCGGTGTCGTCGCTTTCGACCACGACACCGAGGTAGGCCTTGGGGCCGATGACGACCGTGCCGGACTCGTCGCCCGCGCGCACCTGCGTGACCACCTGCATGGCGGCGGCGATCGGGACGCCGTACACGCGACGGTCCTCGTCGGATTCGTCGGTGGTCCCGCCGGCGGTCGTCATGCCGAGCACTTCGCCTTGGGCGTCGAACATCGGCCCGCCGGAGTCGCCGGGCCAGGCGGCCGCGTTGGCCTGGATGAGGCCGCGGAGGCGCTGGGGCGGATCGTTCTCGGAGGCGCTGCGCACCTGGATGGACGTGTTGAGCGCCTGGACGTTGCCGCGGTTGGCGCTCACGAAGCCCTGCCCGTTGGCGTTGCCTGCTGCCACGACGGCGTCCCCGATCGCGACCGGGTCCTGGTCGAGGGTGACGACATCGAGCCGGGAGGCGCCTTCGAGCTTCAGCAAAGCCACATCCTTGGTGGCGTCGCGCCCGACCAGGGTCGCCGTGTAGTGGCGTCCGGTGAGGGCGACGGTGGCTGTCACGGACGAGGTGGAGCGCACCACGTGATAGTTGGTGAGCACGTAGCCGTCCGCGGTCAGCACCATGCCGGTGCCTGCCACGCCCTGGTTGCCGGTGCGCCCGGAGATCAGCACCACGCCGCGCTGGACGGCGTCGGTGACCTCGACCGGTCCGGTCGTCTGGGCGACCGTGGGCGTCGGGGACGCGGTGGCGCCCGCGATGGGACCCGACGGTGCCGGGTAGGCGGTGGGGGCGCTGGCCCGGGTTACCCATCCGGTGGCGGTGGAGCTGACCAGCGCGAGCGTGGCGAGCTGCGCCAGCACGGCGATCAGGACACCGACGACGACGGTGGCCAGGGACGTACGGCGCGCCACAGGGGGTGGCGGCGGTACGGGCCGGGGTGCGCTCACGCTGCCAGTCTAGGCAGCACGCCGGGCGCGTCCATGGTCGGCTGTTCTTGCGGGGACCCGCTAGCATCCCGTCCTGGTGGCCCCTGCGGCCCGCCAGGCTCTCGGGGTGATTCCCGTTCCTCGTGTTGGAGAAGGCAGATCGTGGCAACTGACAACAAGCGCGCACTCGTGATCGTCGAGTCCCCCGGCAAGGTGCGCAGCATCGCGCAATACCTCGGGGATGGTTACGTGGTCGAGGCGTCCGTCGGCCACGTCCGCGACCTGCCCAAGAACGCCGCGGACGTGCCCGCCAAGTACAAGGGGCAGGACTGGGCGACGACCGGGGTCGACATCGACAACGACTTCGAGCCGCTGTACGTGGTGCAGACGGCGAAGCGGGCGACGATCAAGAAACTGAAGGACGCGCTCAAGACGGTGGACGAGCTCTACCTCGCCACCGATGAGGACCGCGAGGGCGAGGCCATCGCGTGGCACCTCCTCCAAGAGCTGAAGCCGAAGGTCCCGGTCAAGCGCATGGTGTTCCACGAGATCACCCCGGACGCCATCCGCGCGGCCGTCGCCGCCCCCCGGGACCTCGACATCGATCTGGTCGACGCGCAGGAGACGCGCCGGATCCTCGACCGGCTCTATGGCTTCAAGGTCAGCCGGGTGCTGTGGAAGAAGGTCAAGCCGAAGCTGTCGGCCGGACGCGTGCAGTCGGTCGCGACCCGGCTCATCGTCGACCGCGAGCGCGAGCGCATGGCGTTCGTGTCCGCTGACTACGCCGATCTGACCGTCACGCTGGATGCGGGCGCCGACGCCGACCCGTCCGCGTTCACGGCGCGCGTGAGTGCCGCTGCGGGGCTGAAGGTGGCTGCGGGGCGCGACTTCGACAGCGTCGGCAAGCTCACCGCGAGGAAGGCCCTGCATCTGGATCTGGCGGGGGCACAGGCACTCGCCGAGGGGCTCACCGGGGCGGGCGTCAGGGTGGATTCGGTGGAGGCCAAGCCGTACACGCGGCGTCCCTACCCGCCGTTCCGCACCACGACGCTGCAGCAGGATGCGGGCCGCAAGCTCGGGTTCACCGCGCAGCGCACCATGTCGGTCGCCCAGGAGCTGTACGAGGGCGGCCACATCACCTATATGCGTACCGACTCGATCACGCTCTCGGCGACCGCCGTGCAGGGTGCCCGGGCGGCGGTGAAGGAGCTCTACGGGGCTTCCTATCTGCCGGATCGGCCGCGCACCTATGCTTCCAAGGTGAAGAACGCGCAGGAGGCCCATGAGGCCATCCGGCCCGCCGGGGACAGCTTCACCGCCCCCGACAAGACGGGGCTGCGCGGGGACGCGTTCCGCCTCTACGACCTGATCTGGAAGCGCACGGTCGCCTCGCAGATGCGGGACGCCGAGGGACAGACCGTCTCGATCGGCATGACGGCGACCCTGAAGGCCGCCGTGGACGTGACCGACGCCACCACGGGTGAGATCGTCGGCGTGGGGACGGCGGCGCTGGCGTCCTCGGGGCGGACGCTGACCTTCCCGGGTTTCCTGCGGGCCTACGTGCAGGGCACCGACGAGGGCGATTCCTCCGATGATGCGACCGCACAGTTGCCTGCCCTCACGGTCGGGGACGCCCTCGATGTGGCCGGGGTGGAGGCGGAGCCGCACGCGACGCGTCCGCCCGCCCGCTACACCGAGCCGTCGCTCGTGGCGAAGCTGGAGGAGCTGGAGATCGGGCGGCCGTCCACGTACGCGTCGATCATCCGCACCATCACCGAGCGCGACTACGTGTTCAAGAAGGGTTCCGCGCTGGTGCCGACCTGGCTGGCGTTCGCCGTGACCCGGCTGCTGGAGGAGCACTTCCCTCGCCAGGTGGACTACCAGTTCACCGCCGAGATGGAGGACGTCCTCGACGAGATCGCCAAGGGTTCGGCCGACCGCATCCAGACGTTGAAGGACTTCTACTTCGGGACCGAGGGCGAGGACGGCTACCAGGGCCTGCAGACTCTGGTCGAGGAGCTGGGCGACATCGATCCCCGGCAGATCGCCACGTTCGCGCCCGTCCATGACAACGGCTCGGGTATCGAGGTGCGGGTCGGCAAGTTCCGGCCCTTCGTCGAGGACGCGGACGGGAACCGCGCCAACATCGACGAGGACCTGCCGCCGGACGAGCTGACCGTGGAGAAGGCGCGCGAGCTGCTGGAGACCCCCTCGGGCGCCACCAAGGAGCTGGGCAACGATCCCGTGTCCGGAAACCCGCTGGTGGTCAAGAACGGCCGATACGGCCCTTATGTCACCGAGGTGCTGCCCGAAGACGCCCCGAAGAAGCAGAAGCCGCGCACGGCGTCCCTGTTCAAGGACATGTCTCTGGACACGGTGACGTTGGAGGAGGCGCTCAAACTGCTGACGTTGCCGCGGGTGGTGGGCGCTGACGCCGAGGGCAAGGAGATCACCGCGGCGAACGGTCCGTACGGGCCGTACCTGAAGAAGGGCACCGACTACCGCTCGCTGACCAGTGAAGACGAGTTGTTCACGGTGACGCTGGAGCAGGCCGAGGCGATCTACGCCCAGCCCAAGCAACGCGGCCGTCGCGCCGCGGCCGGGCCGCTGAAGGAACTCGGCGACGATCCGAACTCGGGCAAGCCCGTGGTGGTCAAGGACGGCCGGTTCGGTCCGTACGTGACCGACGGCGAGTACAACGCCACGTTGCGCAAGTCGGATTCGGTGGAGGAGATCACCTTGGAGCGCGCGGCGGAACTGCTCGCCGAGAAGCGCGCTAAGGGGCCCGCCCCGAAGAAGACCACGCGCCGGACGTCCACGGCAGCCAAGGCGACCACCACGACCGCCGCCAAGAAGCCGGCCACCCGCAAACCGGCAGCCCGGAAACCGGCCGCGAGGAAGCCCACCTCAGCCTCGACAGACTGAGGGCGGAGTTTCGACACCGTGTCGTTGGCATAGTTCGCCACTCCCTTTGCGCTTTGTGTGCCACGATGTGGCTCACTAGCAGAAGGGGACGGACAGTGGCGTTCGAGGACTCTCTTGCCGACATGGTCGACAAGGTCAAGCAGTATGAGGATCAACTGGCGACCGAGGAGGCCACCAAGACGGCGATCATCATGCCGTTCATCGGCCGGGTCTTGGGGTATGACGCCTTCAATCCGACGGAGGTCGTACCGGAGTACATCGCCGACCTCGGGTTGAAGAAGGGTGAGAAGATCGATTTCGCGGTGCTTCGCGATGGGGCCGTGCAGATGCTGATCGAAGCCAAGAAGATCGGCGAGCCGCTGAGTCTTGATCATGCTGGCCAGTTGATTCGGTACTTCCACACCTCCAACGCGCGCATTGGAGTGCTGACCAATGGCCGCTCGTGGAACTTCTACACCGATCTGGACCGTCCCAACCGGATGGATGAGAAGCCATTCCTACAGCTCGATCTCGCTAACGTCGATCCCTACGTTCTTCCCGAGCTCACAAAATTGACGAAAGATGCCTTCGATTTGGACTCGGTCCTGCTTGCCGCTGAAGAACTCAAGTATGTGAGTGCCCTCAAGAGGGCGCTCGGTGAGCAGTTCACTGAGCCCAGCGATGATTTCGTCAAACTCCTTGCTCTTCGCGTGTACGAGGGTTCCTACACGCAGCGGGTCCGCGAATTGTTCACGGGGCTGGTGAAGAAGTCTCTCGACCAGTTCATCAGCGACAAGGTGAATGAGAGGCTCAAGTCCGCGCTTGGCGGTTCGGCGCCCAGGGTGGGGGCTGCTCCCGTCGCTCAGGAATCCGAGGGGGCGGCGGAGGAGGTCCAGGAGGTCAATGATGGCGTGGAAACCACCCTTGATGAACTGGAGGGATTCCATATCATCAGGGCCATTTGCGCCAGCGAGGTCCCCCTTTCCCGGATCTCCATGCGGGATTCCAAATCGTATCTCGCGATTCTGCTGGATGATAACAATCGCAAGCCCATCTGCAGGCTTCACTTCAATCGCAAGCAGCGCTATCTCGGATTGTTCGACGAGGCCAAGGTTGAGACGCGTGAGCCGATCTCAAGTCTCGAGGAACTGTATGCGTCCGCCGATGTCTTGAGGGCTACGATCCACCGCTATTTGTAGGTCGTCGCAGCAGGGCGGGGATGACGTGCTCGACGAGCATGGGCGATAGCGCGGGCGCGGAGGCCGCGTCCGGGGTCAGGGGAAGCCAGCGCAGTTCCTCGATCTCCGCGGACGCGACGGGCTCGCCGGGCAGCGGGGCGAGGAACACGTCGGAGGTGATGGTGAGGCCGGGTTCGTTGGCGGCCCCCGCCGACCAGTGGCCCAGCAGCGTCAGGTCGGATTCGGCGAGGCTCAAGGAGAGTTCTTCGGCGACCTCGCGGACGCTCGCCTGCGGGTGCGTCTCGCCCGGTTCGACCTTGCCTCCCGGCAGCATGAACGCCGTGGTTCCCCGCTTGCGGACCAGCAGTAGGTCCCCCTGGTCATTGCGGAACGTCACCGACACCACGAAGAGACTCACGCGCACGACCCTAGTCCGGTGACAACCCGGGCATGACGAACGGGGCCGCCCCCGAAAGGGACGACCCCGCTGCGTCGACGAGGTACGCTGCGTCAGCGAGCGTTCACCGCGGCCTCGATGCGGCCGCCGACGGTCGGATCGATGGACGTCCAGTACCAGATCGCCCGGGCAAGAACCTCGCCCGTGACGCCCGTCAGGGCGCCGGTGACGGTCTCGACGAGGCGGTCGCGGGCGGCGTCATCGAAGACCTCGCGCACGAGCGTTCCGGCCTGGCCGAAGTCGTCGTCCTCGGCACGCAGCGTGTAGGCCGCGCGCACCATGTCGCCGTCGGACTCCCACGTCTCCGCGGGGGTGCCCTGCCAGTCGGAGTAAGGCCGCCCGAAGGAGTTCGGGGCGTACACCGGGGCGCCACCGGAGTGGTAGAACGCCATCTGGCCATCGAACACGTACTGGTTGGCGCCCTCTTGGCCGCCGGGGACCGCGATGGGCTGATTCACCGGAAGCTGGTGGAAGTTCGCGCCGATGCGGTAGCGGTGGGCGTCGGCGTAGGCGAACACGCGACCCAGCAGCATCTTGTCGGGGGAGAACCCGATGCCCGGAACGATGTTGGACGGCGCGAACGCCGCCTGCTCGATCTGAGCGAAGAAGTTGTCGGGGTTCTGGTTCAACTCCAGTTCGCCGACCTCGATCAGCGGGTAGTCCTTCTTCGACCAGGTCTTGGTCAGGTCGAACGGATTGAACCGGTAGGTCTTGGCGTCCTCGTACGGCATGACCTGGATCGACATCGTCCACTTCGGGAACTCGCCGCGCCCGATGGCCTCGAACAGGTCGCGGCGGTGGAAGTCCGCGTCCTGCCCGGCGATGGTCGCCGCCTCCTCGTTGGTGAGGAACTCCATGCCCTGCTGGGTGTGGAAGTGGTACTTCACCCAGAACCGCTCGCCCGCGGCATTGACCCACATGTAGGTGTGCGAGCCGTAGCCGTTCATGTTGCGCCACGTCTTCGGCAGGCCGCGATCACCCATCAGGTAGGTGACCTGGTGCGCCGACTCGGGCGACAGCGTCCAGAAGTCCCACTGCATCGTGTTGTCGCGCAGGCCGCTGGACGGGAGGCGCTTCTGCGAGCGGATGAAGTGGGGGAACTTGATGGGGTCGCGCAGGAAGAACACCGGAGTGTTGTTGCCGACCAGGTCGTAGTTGCCCTCGGTGGTGTAGAAGCGCAGCGAGAAGCCGCGCACGTCGCGCCACGTGTCGGGGGAGCCCAGCTCGCCGGCGACGGTGGAGAACCGCAGCAGCGTCTTGGTCTCGGTGCCGGGCTGGAAGACGGCCGCCTTGGTGAAGGAGGACACGTCGTGGGTCACGGTGAAGCGACCGAACGCGCCGGCGCCCTTGGCGTGGGGACGCCGCTCGACGACGTTCTCGCGGTTGAAGTGGGCCAGCGTCTCGACCAGGTGCACATCGTGCAGGACGAGGGGGCCGTTGGCGCCGACGGAGAGGGAGTGGGCGTCGCTGTCGGCGACGGCACCTCCGGAGGTCTGTGAGGGGTTCGGGGTCACGACATTGTCCTTTCTGTGGTGGGTCCTGCGAAGGACCGCGGATGACTCCTTGCTAACAGGCGAACAGCGTCGATGTGTCAGATATTCCCGATTCGTGTCCGCCTCGCGCGAACCGACGGCAGAGGTCTGGCGCCTCAGACCCCGGTGAGGAAATGCTCCTCCCCCTAGGATGAGCGAGTGCATGGACTGTTCATCGTGTTCGAGGGCGGCGACGGGGCGGGTAAGTCCACCCAGTCGGCGCTGCTGGGACGCTGGCTGGAGGAGCAAGGACGCGACGTCGTCCTGACGCGCGAGCCTGGCGAGGGGCCGGTGGGGGAGAAGATCCGGGCGATCCTGCTCGACCCGGCGACCGGTGATCTGTCTCCGCGGGCCGAAGCGCTGCTGTACTCGGCCGACCGCGCCCACCACGTCGACACCACCGTCAAGCCGGCGCTGGCGCGGGGCGCCGTCGTGATCTCCGACCGCTACATCGACTCCACGCTCGCCTATCAGGGGGCGGGGCGCACCCTCGACCTGGCCGAGCTGGAACCCATCGCGTGGTGGGCGGCAGACCACCTCGTCCCCGACCTGACGGTGCTGCTTGACCTGGAACCCTCCGAAGGGCTGGCCACCATCGGCGAGCGCGACCGGCTGGAGGCCGCCGACGACGACTTCCACGCCCGCACGCGCGATTACTTCCTGCGGCTGGCGGAACGGGATCCGGGGCGCTACCTCGTCCTGAAGGCCCGCGAGAGCATCACCGCGATCCAGGAGAAGGTCCGCGGACGCCTTGCCGAGTTGGAGGCAGCCGACCCCGAGGTGCTGCGCGTCGATCGCAGGAGTGCGCTGCGCACCCTGTTCGGTGCCGAAACGTCCGACGTCGAGGGCACACTGGCGCCATGAGCGAGTCCCCGCCCGCCGGTTCCGGCGTCTGGGCCGACCTCGTCGGCCAGGAGCGCGCCGTCGAGGTGCTGCGGCGTGCCGTGATGGGGGAGAAGAACTCCATGACGCACGCGTGGCTGCTGACGGGTCCGCCTGGGTCGGGGCGCTCGAACGCGGCGCGGGCCTTCGCCGCAGCTCTGCAGTGCGAGCGCGGCGGCTGCGGCGCGTGCAACCCCTGCCGCACGTCCCTGTCGGGGGCGCACCCCGACGTGACGTTGCTGCGCACCGAGCAACTCTCCATCGGCGTCGACGAGGTCCGCGACCTGGTGCGACGCGCGGCGATGAGCCCCACGCTGGGCCGCCACCAGGTCATCGTGGTCGAGGACGCAGACCGGGTCACCGAACGCGGCGCCGACGCGCTGCTCAAGGCTGTCGAGGAGCCTGCCCCCCGCACCGTGTGGGTGCTGTGTGCGCCCACCCCGCAGGACGTGGTGATCACCATCCGTTCCCGTGCCCGCAACGTGTCGCTGACCACGCCGAGCGAGGCGGCGATCACCGCCCTGCTCATCGAGCGAGACGGCGTCCCTTCCGAGATGGCCGCTCACGCCGCCCGTGTTGCGCAGGGCCACATCGGCCGTGCCAAGGCGATCGCCCGCAGCGAGGACGCGCGCCGGCGTCGGGCCGAAATCCTGCGCATCCCTACCCAGCTGATCACGCTGGGGGCTTGCCTGCAGGCGGCGACGAACGTGGTGGAGGCGGCCACGGCGGAGGCCGCCGAGGCAACCGCCGACCTCGACGTGGCTGAACGCACCGCCCTCTCCGAGGCGCTCGGCGTCGGGACGAAGGGGGCGAAGCCGCGGCACTCACAGGCGGCGTTGCGCGACCTGGAGGATCAGCAGAAGGCGCGCGCCAAGCGCATCCAGCGCGACTCCCTGGATCGGGTGCTCAGCGAGCTCACCAGCTACTACCGCGACGTGTTCGCGCTCCAGACCGGGGCGACGGCTCGGCTGGTGAACGCCGACATGCAGCCAGACCTGGCGCAGTTGGCGCGCCGCACCAATCCCGAACGCACGGTGACCAGCCTGGACGCGATCCTGGCGGCCCGGGAGGCGCTGGAGACGAATGTGGCGCCGCAACTGGCCATGGAAGCGCTGATGATCGGGTTGCACGCCTGAGCGTGTGGCCGTGTCGCTGCGGGGGAACCCCGCTGAGCTTTGCAACGATGGTGGGGAGTGTTTCCTCCGAAGGCAAAGGACTTCCCCATGGCCGAGAATCGCAGCGATGAGCAGGGCGCGCCCGGCGACGATTGGTCACCGGCCGCTGCCACCACCCCGAGCGTGTCGCCCTCGAGCCCGACGCCCGCCAGCCCCGCCCCCGCCACCGAGACCCCTCAGGATCTGCTGACCACCGACCCTGCGGTCAGCGCCGAACATGACCGGCTCGTCGCCGAGCGGGCGGCTCGCCGGCAGCAGCGGCTGCAGGCGCTGGCGCCCAAGCCGGAGCCCGAACCCCTCGCCGTCGCCACCGCCGCGCCCGTGGTGGGCGGCACCATCCGGCCTCCGGCCCCGGCACCCGAGCCGGTCACGGTGGTGCAGCGCAGCAACGACAAGTGGGCCGGGTCGCTGGGCTTGTTCCTGCTCCGGTGGGTGACCGCCGCGATCATGGGCGTCCACGGTACCAACAAGCTCCTCAACCTGCCCGCCGCCACCGAGGTGCTGCAGAGCACCGTGCTGCCCGCGCCGGGGACCCTCGCCATCGTCGTCGGCGCCGCCGAGATCGGCATCGCGATCGCGCTGGTGTTCGGCCTGCTGACGCGCGTGGCCGGTCTGGGAGTCGTCCTGATCGCTGCGGGCGCACTGGCCTTCGTCCAGTGGGGGCCGTGGTCCCCGTTCGTGCCCGGTTCGGCCGGATTCAACGGCGAGCTCGAACTGCTGCTCGTCGCCGTCGGCGTGGTGCTCCTGCTGCTGGGCGGCGGGGGCTGGTCGGTGGATCGCGGCTTCCGCGGTCGCCGGACCGCCGAGTAGCCGCCGGGTCGACGCGAGCGTCGATGGGGTCCCGCCGGGGTCGGCGTCCGACCGGGCGCCGGAGGTTGCCCCTGCTGGGGGTGGTGCTCGCCGCGGGTCTCCCGCTCGGCGGGTGTGCCCCCCTTGCCCCCACCGTCACCACTCCCGCAGCGAGCGCCTCCGCGGCGACCTGGCTCGACTGTGACTACGGCCGGTGCGCCACCGTCGCCGTGCCTCTCGACCCCGCCTACCCGAGTGGCCGCACCGTCGACCTTGCCGTGGCGATGCGCCCGGCGACGCAGCCGCGCAAGGGCGCGATCTTCGTGCACCCCGGCGGGCCGGGCGTGTCCGGACGCGCGCGCCTGGCGACGATCGACCGCACCGGCCTGGAGGCCTACGACCTGATCTCCTGGGATCCGCGCGGCGTCGGCGGTTCCGCCCCGCTCACGTGCCTCACCGGCGTTGCGGCCGATGCGTTCGTCGCCCTCGATGCCGCGGCGCCGGGGGTGCGCGCGGACGCCGTGACCACCGCCGATGCCGTCTGGTCGACGCTGCGGGACGCCTCGCAGCAGTTCAGTGCGGCCTGCCGAGACGACGACGCGGCGCTCGTCGACCACCTGAGCGCCGCCGACCAGGCGCGCGACCTGGAGACGTTGCGCGCACGGCTCACCGGCGCACCGCTGCGGTTCCTGGGGGTCTCCGAAGGCGCCCGCATCGGCGTGGCCTACGCCCGCCTGTACGGCGCGAACGTGGCGGCGATGGTGCTGGACGCCCCCGTGGCCGCCACCCGCCCCGACGCATCCCAGGCCGCAGGCTTCGACGCCGCGCTGGCCCGGTGGGGCTGGACCGCCCGGGTCCAGGCCGTGCTGGACGACACCTGGCGGACGTCCCTGGCTGTCGGCGAGCGGACGCTGACCCGTCCGCTCGCCGCGGCTGGGATCGCCGCACTGCTGTATCCGGGTGAGGGCGGACGCGAGGCGCTGGGAGAGGCGCTGACCGCGGCCGAGTCCGGCGACGGTGCGCCGCTGCTGGCCGCCGCGGATGCGTGGAACGGCCGGTCTTCCGCAGGGGACTACGACGGCCTGCTGGGGGCCTTCCGGGCGACCCGGTGCGCCGACAGTCCGATACGCACCGAGGAAGCGGCCTTGGCCGCCTGGCGTCAGGAGGCGGCAGCCGCCCCGCTGATGGGGGAGGCGCTGGGCCCGGATCTGGTGTGCGTGGGGTTTCCCGAGCCGACGACCGCCGTGTCGGGGGAGGCGTCCGAGGTGGGCGTCCCCGTCGTGGTGCTCGCCAGTACGGGGGATCCCGCCACCCCTTATGCCGGTGCGCGGGACCTGGCCGCCGATCTGCCCACGGGGGTGCTGGTCACCCGGGACGGCGACGGGCACGGGGCGTTCCGCAGGGGCGCCGCGTGCGTGGATGCCGCCGCGATCGGGGCGCTGACCGCCGTCGATGCCGGGTTCGCAGTGGAGCCGCAGCGTTGCTAGAGTATGGCCTCGGTCCTGGAGGTTCAGGGCGCGCCACCTTAGCTCAGTTGGTAGAGCGACGCTCTCGTAAAGCGTAGGTCAGCGGTTCGAATCCGCTAGGTGGCTCTCATGATGTATGGGTGCAAAGAGGCGCGACGTGTCCCGATTTGCGTTTCGCCGTAGGCTGGCCGTTAGCCATGAACACCCTTCCTGATTGGCCCGCCGGGCTGTCCGAAGACGCGTTGGTGCGCCATTTCGGCGTGCCGACGCTGGCGCGCGGGCGCGCTTACCAGAGCGAAGGCCGCGTCGGACGCCTGCAGGTCTCCGGCGATCTCGTGATGGCCCGTGTCCGCGGCGCAGGGGGGCAGGTCTACCAGGCGTCCGTTGTTCGGCGAGGCGGGACGGGCCCGCTTGTCGCCACCTGTACCTGCCCACTACGCCACGACTGCAAGCACACGGCTGCCGTGCTGGAACAGGCGCGCGGCCAGGGCACCGGTGGCTGGCAGTCCGCGCTGCGCCCGCTGCTGGCCACCGCGCGGCCGGTCACCTCCGGTGTCGACACGGCTGCTCACCCCGGTGGCACCGGTGGCGACGAGGTCGCGCTGCAGGTGAACGAGTCCGGTTTCGGGTTGACGCTGCGGCCCCTCAAGCAGGGCAAGCGGCACGCCTGGGTGAAGGCGGACGCCTCCTGGGACGACGTCCGTGAGCGCCCGAGCAGTTTCGCGTCCGGGCAACGGGAGGTGCTGCTGGGGCTGATCCAGGCTCGCGCTCGCTCCGGCTACGCCTACGGGTACCGGGCCGACGGGCTGCCGCTGGACGAACTACCCGCCGACCTGTGGGAACTGCTGGCGCTCGCCCAGGAACGCGGCATCCCCCTGCTGGCGGGAACCGACGCCCGACGGCAGGCGCTGCCCCCGATCAGGATGCCGGGGGCCTTCGAGCCGACCGTGCTGGTGCGGCATTCCGCCGACGGCTTGGAGGTGACGCCCACCGTGGTGGGGCCCGACGGGGTCGCCCTGGCGCCGCCCCGGTCCGCCTTCCTCGGCCACCCCGCGCACGGGCTGGCGCTCCGGCTGGATGATCGCCTGCTGCTCGGACCGCTCACCACGCAACTCGGCGACGCCGAGCATGACCTGTTCGTCCGGTCCGGGCCCATCGCCGTGCCGCAGGCCGAGGCGGGACTGTTCACCAACGCCTACCTGCCCGAGCTGCGGCGCCGCTTCAGTGTGAGCGTCGCCGACGACCTCGACGTCCCCGAACCCTCGCCCCCGACGCTGATCTGCCGGGTCGACGTCGGGCGCCGTCACGCCACCGTCGGCTGGGGGTGGCGTTACCGGGTCGGGGAGCGCAGCTACGATCTCGGGCTGGCGAAAGCCGTCACCGACCCGCCGGTCCGCGACGAGGGCGCCGAGGCGCGCTTGATCGCCTCCGTGCCGCAGGGGCCGTGGTCGTTCGAGACCGCCGACGGGCGCGCCGACCTGCGGCCCGCCTTCCTGACCGGACGAGCCCTGTTCGGCTTCGTCACCGACGTGCTGCCTCGCCTGGCGGCCCTCGACGGCGTCGAGGTGGCTCGCACCGGCGAGGTCCCCCGCTACCGGGAGGCCGAGCAGGCTCCCCGCATCGAGCTCGCCGTCACCGACGAGGCGTCCGGGGACTGGTTCAACCTCGACGTCACCGTGACGATCGACGGGGAGACGGTCCCGTTCACCGAGCTCTTCACGGCCCTGGCCGTGGGGGACGACCACCTCCTGCTCGACTCGGGCACCTGGTTCGCCCTCGATCATCCCGAACTGGATCAGTTGCGGGTCCTCATCGAAGAGGCCCGCCAGCTCGTCGATCGCGATGGCGACACCCTGCGCCTCCGCCCCGAGCAGGCCGGCCTGTGGGAGGAGCTGGTCTCCCTCGGTGTCGTCGCCGAGCAGTCGGCCGCCTGGAACGAGGCCGTCACCGCGCTGCTGGACGCCGACGCGCTGCCCGAGTTCCCGACCCCGGCGCGGCTGCGCGCGAACCTGCGCCCCTACCAGGAGGTCGGCTACCGCTGGCTGCGGTTCCTCTACGCTTCCCGCCTGGGCGGCGTCCTGGCCGACGAGATGGGTCTGGGCAAGACCGTGCAGGCCCTTGGCCTGGCCCAGGCCCTGCACGAGCAGGGCGAGCTGACGGCGCCGATGCTGGTGGTGGTGCCCACGTCGGTGCTGGGCACGTGGGAGCACGAGGCGGCGACGTTCGCGCCGGACCTGCGGGTGGTGGCGGTCACCGAGACGGAGAAGCGGCGCGGCGCCTCGGTCGCGGAGCGGGCCGCGGGCGCCGACGTCGTGCTCACCTCCTACACCCTGCTGCGCCTGGAGGCCGAGCAGTACGCCGAGCTGACCTGGTCGGTCGTCCTGCTGGACGAGGCCCAGTTCGTGAAGAACCGCGGCGCTCAGGCCCACAAGGCGGTACGCAAGCTGCGGGCGCGCAGCAAGATCGCCCTGACGGGCACCCCGCTGGAGAACAACCTGATGGACCTGTGGTCACTGCTGTCGATCACGGCCCCCGGGCTGTTCCCCGACCCGAAGGCGTTCACCGCGGTGTTCCGCAAACCCATCGAGGGCGGGGACCTCGACGCGCTGGCACGGCTCCATCGCCGGATCAAGCCGCTGATCCTGCGTCGAACGAAGGCGGCGGTCGCCGCGGAGTTGCCCGAGAAGCAGGAGCAACTCGTCTCCGTCGAGCTGGCACCGGCGCACCGGCGGCTCTACGACCGCTACCTGGCTCGCGAACGCCAGAAGGTGCTGGGCCTGGTCGACGACCTGGCTCGCAACCGGATCACGATCCTGCGTTCGCTGACGCTGCTGCGCCAGCTCTGCTTGGCGCCTCGCCTGATCGATGAGGAGTTGCCGGCGAGCTCGGCGAAGATCGACACCCTGATCGAGTCGCTCACCGAGGTGATCGCGGGCCGCCACCGGGCCCTGGTGTTCAGTCAGTTCACCGGCTTCCTGGGCCTGGTGCGCAAGCGCCTGGCCGAGGAGGGGATCGAGTACGAATATCTGGACGGCCGCACCCGCGACCGGGCCGCGCGCATCGCGTCCTTCCGGGAGGGCGACGCGCCGGTGTTCCTGATCAGCCTCAAGGCGGGCGGTTTTGGGCTGACGCTGACAGAAGCCGACTACGTGTTCATCCTGGACCCCTGGTGGAATCCCGCGGCGGAGAACCAGGCCATCGACCGGACGCACCGCATCGGCCAGGACAAGCCGGTGAACGTGTACCGGCTGGTCGCCGCCGACACCATCGAGGAGAAGGTCATCGCCTTGCAAGAGCGCAAGCGACACCTGTTCGACCAGGTGGTGGGCGCCGCCTCGGACGCCCCTGCCCCGCTGTCAGGGGACGACATCCGCGGCCTGCTCGGCGTGGGCCCCGACGCCTGATCGGCGGTCGCTCCGGCGGCTGCCTACAGTGGTGGCCATGGCGACCCCCGACTTCATCCTCGATCTACGCTCGCGCATCGGCACGCGCATGCTGTGGCTCTCCGGCGTCACCGTCGGCGTCCACCGGCCCGGGCCGGGCGGCACCGAATGGCTGCTGGTCCGCAACGCGGAGACGGGGCGCTGGTCGCCGGTCACCGGCATCATCGACCCCGGCGAGCATCCGTACCAGGCGGCCGTGCGGGAAGTCGCCGAGGAGGCGGCGGTCGACGCCGAGATCGAACGCCTCGTCTGGCAGGACATCACGGACGTGGTCACCTACTCCAACGGCGATCAGACCCAGTACATGAACAACACGTTCCGGACCCGCTGGGTCGCGGGGGACCCTCGCCCGGCCGACGGGGAGAACGTGGAGGCGGCGTTCTTCGCCGAATCCGACCTTCCCCCGATGAGCGCTCAGCACTCTGCGGCGATGCGCGTGCTGCTCGCCGACGCCCCGGAATGCGGGCTCGGCGCGATCCCGGCCGCCTGAAGCCGGCCCACCGCACTCGTCCGGGGTGAAGGAGTCGGCGTCGGGGCCACGCTCGCTGTCATCGGGGAGGGCGAGCGCGGCGGGGACGCGGTCAATGCCCTTCTCAGGACGCATTTCGGGCTGAGCTGAGCCCATCCCCGGGCGATCGCTGGGGCCCGTTGTGACCACCCAGTGAGCGGCTGAGTCTCATGTAACAGCCGGATAAAAACGTGGAATCAGTCGTGTTCCGGGTGTTCCCAAAGGCCCGCAAGTCCTCCTACTGTTTCGCCATCCCGGTGCGGGGGCTCGTTCCCGCTCGGTCTCATTTCAGGAGGACTTGTGAATCGACGTCTCGCCGCGGCCGGGCTGTCTGGGCTGCTCATCGCATCACTCGCCTTGACAGGCTGTGGTCAGCGCAATGCCGAACCGACGGCGTCCGGCAGCGGGGGCAGCGGCAAGAAGGTCGCCAAGATCGGGCTGATCGCGCCGCTGTCCGGGGGGTTGTCCGCGATGGGTGCGGGCATGCGCAACTCGGTCGATCTGGCCGTGAAGCAGGCCAACGACAGCAACGCCATCCCAGGCTGGGAGTTGCAGTTCGTGGCCGAGGACGATCAGGCCAGCCCGGACGCGGGCAAGAACGCGGCCACGAAGCTCACCGGCGACAAGGAGATCGTCGGTGTGGTCGGTCCGTTGAACTCGTCGGTCGGCCAGGCGATCCAGCCGATCTTCCAGTCCGCGGGCATCGCGTTGGTCTCCCCGGCCAACACGAGCCCGTCGCTGACCAAGGGCGCCGACCTCGCCAACCCGGTCCGGGCCTACAGCACCTACTTCCGCACCTGCACCACCGATGATGTGCAGGGCCCGTTCGCGGCGAAGTACCTCCTCGACCAGGGCATCAAGCAGGTCGCGACGATCAACGACAAGAAGGCGTACGGGCAGGGCCTGGCCACCGCCTTCGCGAAGGCGTTCGTCGAGGGTGGCGGCACCGTCGTCACCGAGGAGACCATCAACCCCGACGACAAGGACTTCTCGGCGGTCATCTCCAAGGTGAAGTCGGTCAACCCGGCGGCGGTCTACTACGGCGGCGAGTACCCGCAGGCGGGGCCGCTGTCGCAGCAGATGAAGGCGGCCGGTCTCAACGTTCCCCTGATGGGCGGCGACGGCATCTTCGACCCGGCCTTCATCGAGCTGGCCGGTTCCACCGCCAACGGTGACCTGGCCACGTCGGTCGGCGCCCCCGCCGAGTCGCTCGATTCGGCCAAGGCATTCGTCGAGGCCTACGCGGCCGCCGGCTACAAGGAGGGCTACAGCGCCTACGGCACGTACTCCTACGACGCGGCCAACGCCATCATCGAGGCGCTGAAGGTCAGCCTCCCGTCGGCCTCCGACGCTTCTGCGGCGCGGGCCGGCACGGTCGAAGCCCTCAACAGCGTCAAGTTCCTCCGGCGAGGTCGCGTTCAACGAGTTCGGTGACAACACCTCCCGCATCCTGACGGTCTACAAGGTGGAAGGCGGCGAGTGGAAGGCGGCTAAGACCGAGGACTTCCAGTAGGCACATTGAACAGGTGAGGGGCTGGCCGCGGGTCAGCCCCTCACCCGTGAACGGGGACAATCCATGGATCTGCTCATCCAGCAACTCATCAACGGCCTCAGCCTGGGGGCCCTCTACGCGCTGATCGCCGTCGGCTACACGGTGGTGTACGGCATCGTTCAGCTCATCAACTTCGCCCACGGTGAGGTCTTCATGATGGGGGCGTTCGGCGCCTACACCACGTGGATGCTCATGGGCTCGCCCACCAGCCTGTCGATCGGTATGGCGCTCGGCGTCGTGCTGCCGGCGATGATCCTGGGCGGCGTCCTGGTCTCGGTCGGCACCGCGCTGCTGATGGAACGGTTCGCCTACCGGCCGCTGCGCAACGCGCCCCGGCTGGCCCCGCTCATCTCGGCGATCGGCCTGTCGATCGGCTTGCAGGAGGCGGTTCGCCTCTTCTACGGCCAGATTCCGGGCTTCCCCGACAGCCGGCGGGCGATCCCGTTCCCCGTGATCGAGGGGCTGACCGGACGCTCGCTGCAGTTCGGCGGCGTCACCATCCAGTACTCCGCGATCTTCACCCTCGGCGCGCTCGCCGTCTGCACGGCGGTGCTGTGGTGGTTCGTCAACAAGACCCGGATGGGACGCGCCATGCAGGCCACCAGCCAGGACGCGGACACCGCGCGGCTGATGGGCATCAACGTCGACAAGGCGATCGCGACGGCCTTCGCCGTCGGCGCCGCCCTGGCCGCCGTGGCGGGCGTCGCCCACGGGTTGCGCTACAACAACATCGACTTCCAGATGGGATTCATGGCTGGCATGAAGGCGTTCACCGCCGCTGTTCTGGGCGGCATCGGGAACATCAACGGCGCCGTCGTCGGCGGGCTCGTGCTGGGCATCGTGGAGGCCCTGGCCACCACGTACATTCCCGGCCAGTTCGGCAGTTCGGCCTGGAAGGACGTGTGGGCCTTCGCCATCTTGATCCTGGTGCTCGTGTTCCGGCCCCAGGGCCTCCTCGGCGCGAAGGTGGTGGATCGCGCATGAGCGCCCTCAACGACTTCCTGTCGCGTTGGTCGGGACCGGCCCGCTGGGTCGGTGTCGTCGGCGCCGTCCTCGTGATGGTCGCGGCCTTCCTGCCGTGGGCCTATCTGCCCGCCGCTCTCGACGACGTCACCTACTACGGCGAACCGTCGGTGCTGCAGTGGCTCGGCTTCGCGCTGGGTCTCGTGACGGCCGCCTGCCTGCTGGTCTCCCCGCTGCTGGCGGCGAAGGCCAGCCCCCGGGCTCGCCGCATCCTGAACCTCAACCGGGGTGCCGCCGCGGCGGCCACCGCGTCGCTGGTCTACCAGGGCGTCGCCGCCGTGGCCGCGGCGCTCGAACTGCGCGGGCTCGTCGCGCTCGAGCCGGGAGCCTGGCTGGGGGTGGCCGGAGCTGCGGTCGCCGCGCTCGCCACCCGCGGGCTGCATCTCGGCTCAGATCCCCGGCTGCGCTATCTGAAGACTCCCGCGTGGGCTCAGATCCTCGGGATCGTCGTGGTGCTGGCCCTCGTGCTGGTCGCCGCCGCCTACGGGCTGGGGCTGGAGGATCCGGGCGCGTTCGTCGCGTTCGGGACCTTCTGCGGCCTGGCCGCCTGGGTGATGGTCCGGCTCGGCATCATGGGCTGGATCAGCGCGGCGGCCACCGCCAACCGGTCCTCCCTGGTGCTGGCGTCCTTCGTGGTGGCCTTCGTGTTCCCGTTCACCCAGAACGGTTCGGACGCCAACATGTCGATCGCCGCCGGGGTACTGATCTTCGCGGCCACGGCGATGGGCCTCAACATCGTCGTCGGGTTGGCGGGTCTGCTCGACCTGGGCTACATCGCCTTCCTCGGCGCCGGCGCCTTCACTGCCGCGACGCTGAGCCAGTCGGCGTTCGCCACCATCGGCTGGAGCCCGCCGTTCCCCGTCGTCATGCTGATCGCCGGCTGCGTGTCCGCGATCCTGGGCCTGATCATCGGCTCGCCGACGCTGCGGGTCTCGGGCGACTACCTGGCCATCGTGACGCTGGCCTTCGGCGAGATCTTCCGGATCACCATGAACAACCTCGACGGCAGCGACGGCCCCAACATCACCCGCGGCTCGAACGGCATCCCGGCGATCCCGAACCTCAACCTGTTCGGGTTCGACTTCGGTGAGTCGCACACGATCCTCGGCGTCGACATCGGCCGGTTCGCCAACTACTACTGGCTGCTGCTGCTGGTGATGGCGCTGATCATCTTGGTGTTCGTCAATCTCAACAAGTCCCGCATCGGACGCGGCTGGGTGGCGATCCGCGAGGACGAACGGGCCGCCGAAGCCATGGGCGTCAACGTCTTCGGGCTGAAGCTGCTCGCCTTCGCGGGAGGCGCGTTCCTGGCCGGTGTCGCCGGTTCGGTGAAGGCCCACGTGGACGTCTCGGTCACCCCCGACCAGTACATCTTCATGGAGTCGGCGTTCCTGGTGGCGGGCATCGTGCTCGGCGGCATGGGCACCGTCGGCGGCGTCCTGGTGGGCGCGGCGATCTTGAAGCTGCTCCCCGAGAAGCTCCGGTTCTTCGAGGACTACCGCCTGCTGCTGTTCGGCCTGCTGCTCATCATCATGATGCGCTTCCGTCCCGAGGGGCTGTTGCCCGACCAGCGCCGCCAGTTGGAATTCCACGCCGACGACGAGGAACTCGCCGAAGAAGCCGACGCCGACGGGCCACCCGGCCTGGCCACGGCTGGCGCACCACCCTCGGTCGCGAAGGAGGCACGAGCATGACCACGCAGGTGGAGATCGTGGACGAGGTGGTGGGCACCGAACCGCTGCTCTCGGCGCGTCAGGTGACGATGCAGTTCGGTGGTCTGACGGCCGTCAACAAGGTGGATCTCGACATCCACCCGGGCGAGATCGTCGGCCTGATCGGCCCCAACGGGGCGGGGAAGACGACCTTCTTCAACTGCCTCACCGGCATGTACCAGCCCACCTCCGGGCAAGTGCTGTTCGCCGGGGAGGTGCTGCCCCCCAAGCCGCGCAAGGTGGCGGTGGCGGGGGTGGCGCGGACCTTCCAGAACATCCGGCTGTTCCACAACATGACGGCGCTGGAGAACGTGATGGTGGGCCGCTACGCCCGGACCAAGACCAACGCCCTGGACGCGATCCTGCGCCTTCCCCGGCATCGGCGGGAGGAGGCCGAGACCCGCGAGGTCGCGCAGCAGTGGCTCGACTTCGTGGGGCTGGGGGAGTCCACCGATCTGCTGAGCCGCAACATGCCCTACGGCGACCAGCGGCGGCTGGAGATCGCCCGGGCGCTCGCTCTGGAGCCCAAGCTGCTGCTGCTGGATGAACCGACGGCGGGCATGAACCCGCAGGAGACCCGCGAGGCAGAGGAACTGATCACCCGGATCCGCGGGCTGGGCATGGCGGTGCTGGTGATCGAGCACGACATGCGGTTCATCTTCAGCCTGTGCGACCGGGTGGCGTGCCTGGTGCGGGGCGAGGTCCTGATCGACGACGTGCCAGCGGTCGTCCAGAACGACCCTCGGGTCATCGAGGCGTACATCGGCTCGCCGGTCGACATGCCCGGAGAAGAGGAAGAGCCGCCGCGCCCGGACAAGAGCACGCTGGCGCCGTCGAAGCCGGTGCTGGAGTTCCCACCGAACGCGATCAACCCCATCGTGGGGCGTCGCA
Organism: Propioniciclava sp.; assembly: GCF_036744435.1. Taxonomy (NCBI): domain Bacteria; kingdom Bacillati; phylum Actinomycetota; class Actinomycetes; order Propionibacteriales; family Propionibacteriaceae; genus Propioniciclava; species Propioniciclava sp. The sequence continues at coordinate 28,919 of NZ_DAIOIA010000019.1, forward strand.
CCAAGCCAGGAGGGCGCAAGGATGCTTGAGGTGAAGGATCTCGCGGTCGCCTACGGCCGCGTGCAAGCAGTGAAGGGGATCAGCTTCAGCGTCGAGCAAGGCACGATCGTCTCCCTGCTGGGAACCAACGGCGCCGGGAAGACGACGACGCTGCGCACCATCTCGGGGCTGTTGCGTCCCACGGCGGGGGAGATCCTGTTCGAGGGCAAGCGGATCGACACGGTCCCCGCGCATCAGATCGTCACCTTGGGCATCGCGCAGTCCCCGGAGGGGCGGCGGCTGTTCCCGCGGATGAGCGTGGAGGACAACCTGCTGCTGGGCGCCTACACCCGCAAGGACACGGCGGGCATCCGCGAGGACCTGGACCGGGCGTACGCGCTGTTCCCCGTCCTGGGTGAGCGACGCGGCCAGGCGGCGGGCCTGTTCTCGGGTGGCGAGCAGCAGATGCTGGCCATTGCGCGGGCCATGATGAGCCGCCCCCGGCTGCTGATGCTGGATGAGCCGTCCATGGGCCTGTCGCCGATCATGACGACCACGATCATGAACACGATCGCGGAGTTGAAGGCGACCGGCACGACCATCTTGCTGGTGGAGCAGAACGCCCAGGCGGCCCTCGCGCTGTCCGATCAGGGGTATGTGCTGGAGGTCGGGTCGATCACCTTGGCCGACACCGGGGCAGCCCTGCTGGAGGACGACCGCGTCCGGCGCACCTATCTGGGCATCGACTGACGACCGACGTAAGGGTCCAGGCCTCCCGGCTTTCCCCGCCCTGCGCATGGGTGGGGGAGGCCGGGAGGCGTCATGAGGGGGGCCGAGCCCCGGCGTGGCGAGGATCAGCGAGGGCCGAGGGATCTTGGCCATCGGGGCGGTGCGCGACGCGCACCACCCCCATGACGATGGCCGGAACGACAGCGACCAGGAGAATCTCCTCACCGGTGGTGGGGGCCGGGCCGACGTGGTCGGCGACCAATAAGGCGAGACCGCTCGCGACCGCCGCCACCACGCCGCTCACCGCGACCCGGCTCCTCACCGCGCTCGTGCCCCCGGCACGCCACGGCATGAGCGCAACGATCGTCGTGTAGCAGAGCCAGGTGCTGAGGAGCGCGAGGGTCTCGATGCGCAGGGGGCGGTTGTCGGCGATCTGGGCCGCGGCCCCGACACCCGTCAGCACGAGCAATACGACGCCAACCGCAGAGGCTAGGCGTGGCGCAACCGTGGGGCTGGGCTTGAGGAGTGGGGACATCGGCATGCCCGCATTCTGCTCCGGAGGGCCGGCGGCGTCATCGCCCGAAAGTACGAGTGCGCGATTCCCCGAGGCGGCCGGGCGGCCGTCGCTCTACGGCCTCCCTGCACTGAGTGCAGCAGGGGCTGGTGACGCGGTGACCGGAGCGTCGCGGAGGTGATTCAACGCTCGGTGGCGGACGCGATCGCCGAGCGCAGGCCCGGGGCGTCGACCCAGCGACCGAAGACGGGGCCGTCGCCCTGCAGATGGACGCCCACGGCCGCGGGCAGTTCGACGGGATCGAAGCCCAGGTCGTTCAGCAGGCCCGCGACGATGTCGTTCGCGCCCGGGTCGTCGGAGGCGACGGCGACCCCGCGCCGCTCAGCGTGCCCGACCGGGCGCGCGTCGGTCTCCATGTCGTGGTAGCCGAGGTGGTTCAGCGACTTCACCAGCCGCATCCGCGGGTTCAGGGCGGCGACCCAGTCGCTGCTGGATCCGCCCTCGGTCAGGCCGTCCAGGTTCCCGTCCACCGGGTACCAATGGTTCATGGCGTCGACGACGACCTTGTCCGAGAGGGCGTCGAGGTCGAGCTCACGCACCTTCGACAGCGGCACCGCCAACACGATGACGTCGGAGTCGGCGACCACGGCCGCCTCGGGCAACAGCCTCGCGCCCGGCAGCATCGTCTCGACGATGAGATCCTGGAGGGGTTGGCGTCCCGACGCCGCGATGCGGACCTCCCAGCCGGCGGCCAGAGCCAGCCGTCCCAGCGTCGTGCCGACCTTGCCCGCCCCGATGATCCCCAGCCGTTTCGTCATAGCGAGTTCACCGTACCCGGCGCGGATGGGCGTCTTGGGGGTCGTCCGGCTGTCGTGATGGGGGTCAGGTCGGGGGCCACCCGGGGGAGCGAGCTTCCGCTTGTCAGTAGCGTGTGGGGTGAGTCCGTCACCGACAGGAGATCCGATGATTCGCCGATGGAGCGCTCTGGCCGCGCTGCTCGCCATGGTCGCGCTGGTTCTGGGCGCGCCACCCGCGCGGGCCGACAACGACTGGAAGATCACCCGGTACGACACCACCGTCACCGTGGACGCCTCCGGGACATCGCAGGTGCGGGTCGACTTCGACTTCGACTTCGGCCGGGATCCCGGGCACGGACCGATCATCGGCCTCGTGCAGCGCCAGGTGGACGCCGACCCGAACCGTTGGCGACTCCTCGACATCCAGGTCGGCGACATCAGCAGCCCCAGCGGTGCCCCGACGAACGTGCAGACCAAGAGCGACGGCGACGTGCTGATCCTGCAGATCGGTGACGAGAACCGCGAAGTCGAGGGCGTCCAGCGCTACGTCGTGAACTACTCCATTCGCGGGCTGATCGCGACCAACCACGCCACCAGCGGGCTGGACGAGTTCAACTTCAGCGCCATCGGGACGGCGTGGGAGGTGCCGATCTCCGGCGTGACCGCGTCGGTCACCGGGCCGGTCGCCACCTCGCAGGTCGCCTGCTTCTATGGCCGCTCCTACTCCGAGACCTGCACGGCCACCGCCGACGGTGACACCGTGAGCTTCGCCGCCCCCGACCTGTCACCGGGGGAGGGCCTGCAGATCGTGGCCGGCTTCCCGGCGGGCACCTTCGTGGGCGCCGAGCCCGAGTACGCCCGCCGCTACACCCCTGCGAACACGTTCACGGCGAACCCGGCGACGCTGGGCACCGCCGGCGTCGTCACCGTCGCGGGGCTCATCTTCGTCATCGGGTCGTGGCTGCGGCGTCGCCGCAACGAGGTGTACGTGGGCCTCACCCCCGGCCTGACGCCGCCGCCCGGCTCCTCGGCCCCCACCAAACTGACCGGCGAGGCGCTCCCGGTCGCAGTGGCGTTCACCCCGCCGAAGGGCGTCACCCCGGGCGAGGTCGGCGTCCTCCAGGACGGCCGGGCCAACAGCACCGACGTCACCGCCACGATTCTCGATCTGGCCGCACGCGGGCACATGCAGATCATCCAAGACGGTAAGGACGAATGGCGCTTCGAGCGGCGGAACGCCTCCGACGCCGGGCTCAACGGTGCGGAACGGTTCGTGATGTCCACGCTGTTCCAGAGCGGCTCCAGCGTCAGCACCGACGACCTGAAGAAGGCCAAGTACTCCGAGCTGCTCACCAAGGGACGCCACGAACTCGACCGGGTCGTCACCGACCGCGGCTGGTTCCGCGGGAACCTCACCGCGATGCGCATCCGGCAGGGACTGATCGGCGTCGCGCTGCTGCTGGGCGGGGCCGTCTTGACGGTGGCCTTGGCCTTCACCCTCGGCTGGGGACTGCCGGGCCTGGCCGTCGTGCTTGTCGGGCTGCTGGCCCTCGTGTTCCTGTTCGGCGGCCGCGGCCGGTCCGCGGACGGCTCGGCCGTGCTGGTGCAGGCCGAGGGCTTCAAGCAGTACCTGACCACCGCCGAGGCGGACCAGATCCGGTTCGAGGAGGGCATCGACGTGTTCTCCCGCTACCTGCCCTACGCGGTCGTGTTCGGGGTGGCGGAGCGCTGGGCGAAGCTGTTCGAGCAGTTGGCGGCCCAGGGCCGCTACACCCCGACCGACTGGTACATCGGGTACGGCACCTTCAACGGCCTCCACTTCGCCTCCGCGATGAACTCGCTGAACGCTTCCCTCAGCTCGTCGATGATGAGCTCGGTGGCGGCCAGCGCGTCCACCAGCGGCAGCTCGGGTGGCTCCGGCTTCAGCGGCGGGGGCGGCTTCGGCGGCGGTGGGGGCGGCGGCTGGTGAGGCCCGTTCTCTTCGGCCGGGTCACCTGGCACAGTGGGCGGCATGTGCCGCAACATCCGCCCGCTGTTCAACTTCTCACCGCCCGCCTACCCGGACGAGATCCACGACGCCGCGCTGCAGTACGTCCGTAAGGTCGCCGGGATGACGAGGCCCTCGCTGGCCAACCAGGCGGCCTTTGACGAGGCCGTCGCAGAGATCGAGGCTGCCACGGCCCGCCTGATCGCGTCGCTGACGACAAGCGCCGCCCCCAAGGACCGCGAGGAGGAACGCGCCAAGGCGAAGGCCCGCAGCGCCGCCCGCTTCGGAACCCCCGAGGCGGCGTCTGCCTGACGTGAGCAACGTCAACCCGTCGGGGGGAATCCCTGTCCCGGTGCCGGACCTGTCGGGCCCCGCCCGCCTGGTCGCCCCCGCGTTGATCGGATGCGTGCTGCGCGTCGGCGAGGTGGCGGTGCGCATCGTGGAGGTCGAGGCCTACGAGGGCCCCGACGACCCGGCCTCCCACGCGTGGCGGGGCCGCACCGCGCGTAACGCCACCATGTTCGGGCCCGCAGGCCACCTGTACGTGTATCAGATGCACGGGCACGCCTGCTGCAACGTCGTCTGCGGCCCGGCCGGGACACCCCACGGCATCCTGATACGCGGCGGCGACGTAGTGGCAGGGCTGGAGGAAGCCCGCAGCAGACGCCCGGGCGTCGTGGACGCCCACCTGGCACGCGGACCAGGAAACCTGACACGAGCGCTGGGGATCACCCGAGCCGACGACGGCGCATCACTTCTCGCCGCGGGACGCGTCCGGCTGCAGCCCGGAAGCGACGTGGTCGAGGTGCAGGCCGGCCCGCGCGTCAACG